>JANMGN010000074.1:0-5872 GCA_031374645.1 Chitinophagales bacterium
GTTTCATATAAAAATAAATCGATACCAGGATTAGGTTCGTGGAATCGAGAACGCATTTTCAAATAGCCTTTTTCTCCATAAATAACAGCTTCTGTAGGCGTAGTTGCACGCAAAGTACAGTGCAAATTAGCTACTTGTTTGTTGGTTTTGTAGGTCAAAATCATGGACGTACTTTCATCTATATCGGTCGTTCCGATAATTGATTTTGCTTCGATTTCGTCAGGTTCGCCAAGTAATAGCAACGTTAAAAACACAGGATAAATGCCAATATCAAGTAATGCTCCGCCACCTAAATTTTTATCAAAAAGACGACTTTTTACATCAAAATTGGCTTTAAAACCAAAATCTGCTTGTATTTCTACGATATTTCCAATAGTATTTGCCTCAATTAAGGAAAGCAATTTTAGTGTACTGGGCAAAAAACGTGTCCAAAGTGCTTCCATCAAAAATGTATTATTTTCATTAGCACAGTGTACCATTTCAGCTACTTGACGGGCGTTGAGTGCAAGCGGTTTTTCGCACAAAACAGGTGTTTTGTTTTTCAAACAAAGTAAGGTCGCAGCATGATGTCCACTATGAGGCGTGGCGATGTAAATGACATCTATTTCGGGGCAATTAACCATGTCTTCGTAACTGCCAAAAGCCTTTTCTACTTGGTATTGTGCAGCAAAATCATTGGCTCTTTCTTGCGAAGTAGAAGCGACCGCATAGAGTTTTGCATTTTCTAAAATTTGTAAATCTTTGGCAAATTTATGCGCAATTTTCCCCAGACCTATGATGCCCCAACGGTATGTTTTCATACATTTTTATTCTACCGAATGTAAATCAAACTGTAATTTTGCCAAATTATTATACACACCATTTTCGAGTGCAGAAAGTTCCTCGTGCGTCCCTTTTTCTACGATACGTCCGCTGTCAATCACATAAATACAATCCACCTCTCTGATAGTCGCCAAACGGTGCGCAATCACGAGCGACGTACGACCTTCCATCAAAGTATTCAGCGCATCTTGTACTACCCTTTCCGATTCCGCATCGAGTGAAGAGGTCGCTTCGTCAAGAATTAAAATTTTGGGATCTTTTAAAATCGCACGTGCGATGGCGATACGCTGACGTTGTCCACCCGATAGTTTGATACCTCGCTCTCCTACTACCGTTTCAAATCCTTCGGGAAATGAGCTGATAAAATCCCAAGCATTTGCTTTTTTTGCAGCTTCAATTAGTTGATTATCAGTTGCTTGTGGATTTCCGTACAAAATATTTTCTTTAATTGTTCCACCAAAAAGGATAACTTCTTGCGGAACTATTCCAAGATTTCTACGATAATCTGTAATATTATAAGACTGAATATTTTTTCCATCAACTAAAATTTCTCCACCAGAAGTATCATAAAAACGTTGTAAAAGCTGTACCACAGTTGATTTTCCGCCACCCGAAGTTCCGACTAAAGCAATTTTTTGACCAGCTTTTATACTCAAATCTAAACCTTTTAGCACTTCAATATCAGTACGTGTCGGATAAGAAAATTGTACATTTTTGTATTCAATATTGCCTTCTAATTTCAATGTATTGACACCTTGCGGCACGATTTCTACTTCTGATTCTTCATCTAAAATTTGAATTAAACGATCAGAAGCACCTATCGAACGTAATAATTGTGTGTATAAATCGCCCAAACCAGTGATCGAACCTCCGATGATTGCTGTAATCGCTATAAAAGAAACAAGTGTTCCTGCTTCCATCGTACCATTTTGAACCATAATTGCACCTTGCCAAAGGACAAAAAACACAATTCCGAACAAAAATGCAATAATAAATGCGAAAAACAAACCACGAATTTGTCCAAATTTTATACTTTTATCTACGACACTATCAATAGATTTTCCGTAGCGTTGCGCCTCGTAATGCTCATTTGTGAAGGCTTTTACGGCATAAATAGACTGCAAAGTTTCTTCTATAATGGTGTTTGTATTCGCCAATTCGTCTTGTCTTTCTTTTGACAAACGACGTATGTAACGCCCGAACAAAATAGCTGCAACTACGATTATCGGAAAAGTAGAAATCATCAAAAACGCTAATTTTTGAGTTTGGGTAAAAAGATATACCAATCCTAAAATCAAAACAATAAATTGACGTACAAATTCAGCCAAAGTGATAGAAAAAGCATCTTGCAATTGCAAAACATCACTTGTCGTTCGGCTTGTCAAATCTCCAACTCTGTTTTTTTCAAAAAATAAAATGGGCGAAGAAATAATTTTTTGATACAATGCTTTTCTAATATCTGCCATACCTTTCTCGCTCACGTGCGTGAAAAGTACAACCCTTGTATAGGAAAGCACACTTTGAAAAACTAAAATTACCAACAAACCAATACCAATATCATTTAAAGAAAAACCATATTTAGGTTTACCCGTGGCGATATTGATAAACTCGCCCGAAGCTATCGGAAACACCATAAAAATAACGCTCGAAGAAGCTAAAATCAATAGTCCAATAATGAACTTAAATGAGTACGGAAGGATAAATTTAAAAATCTTGAGTGCATTTTGAAATTCAGCTTTATCGAATTTCGTTTTTTTACCATCATCTTCTACACTCCATCTTCCTTTACGTTGTGACATATTTTTAATTTATTTTTGAAAAAATTTAACTATTTCGTAACTTATCGTTACCTTTGACGTTGTAAATATATATATATTGTAAGGAGTTGCAAATTTATCTAAATCAATAGATGTTAGACCGTTATTTTAAACACTTTTTTTTGCTTCTTATTAGTACCTCCTCCTATCTAAGTTCTCTCAATAGTATCCGTTTCTATTTTTAATATTTTATAAAAAAAATAGATACCAAGATAATATATATTAAAAATAATAATCTATTTTTAACTGATTACCAATACATTGTATTGTTTCAGTAATATTCCAATTCCGATATGCGTTATCTTTTACAAATATTATCCTAATGGCATAGTATTTGTAATTACTATATTCAAACACTTTTTTTAACCGTTAAATCTTATTTATTATGATTAAGAATCTACTTTTGATTGCTATTGCAATTTTTACATTTTCTTCTGCTCAAGCTGGTGGATTTACTATCTTAAATGGTACTCCTGCTGGTCCATTTACTGGCGGAACAACTGGTCACAAAATTAAATTTTATGTAAAAGAAGTAGCAGGTTCGCCTCCTTCTGAAGCGTTTGTTAATTTATTAGGTACAGCTATTGGCACTTACAAAACTGGCGGTACTATTTCTGCTGCTATCACTGGACCTGGTGCTGGTGACATTACAAACGTAACGTCTGCTGTAGATCCAACAGATCCGTACATCTGGATAATTTCATTTGACGTTGTAGCTCACCCGATAGGAGCAAGCTTTACAATAGGTACAACTGTAAATATTACTACAATGACAGGTGTTGCAAGTGGTTCTGTAAATACAAGTACGACTTTCACAGCTGCTACTTTGCCGATAGAACTTTCTCGTTTTGATGCTAATATCGCTCAAAACAACGTGAATTTATCTTGGGAAACTTTGACAGAAAGCAACAACCAAAAATTTATCATTGAGCGTAGCTTCAATGGCAAAGATTTCTCTGCTATCGGAGAATTGGCTGGTGCAGGTACATCTATCGCAACTAATAACTACAATTTTGAAGATAGAACAGCTACTGCTTCTACTCAGAAAACTGCTTATTATCGTTTGAAAAATGTAGCTTTTGATGGCAGAGAAGGCGTTTCGCAGCAAATCGTTGTGAAATTGAGCAATGCTTCAACTGTAATTACAAATGTAAATCCTTCAAAATCTAATTTGACATTTAGCTCAGATGAAAACAACGAAGTTACTATTTCTATTTTCAATTTGAATGGTCAAGTAATTTCAAGCACCTCTTTCGCTGCTGAAAAAGGTTCAAATCAAGCAAATATCGACTTTTCTAACTTAGAAAAAGGTCTTTATATCGTTAACTTGAAAACAGCTAATTCTTCTGTAAACAGAAAGTTTGTTTACTAAAATAAACCTTATAATTGAAAAAAAACGTCACTTGCAAAAGTGACGTTTTTTTTATAAGTTTATCGCTCAAACATCATTCTTTTCCCTTTTGTACTTTCGTCAAAAATACCATTGTGATAAGCGATATGACCTGAAACAATGGTAGTTTCTACTTCGCCTTTAAAAGTTTGTCCTTCAAAAGGCGACCAATTGCACTGATATAAAATATTGTCTTTTTGTACCTTATGTGGCTTCGTAAGGTTCACAATTGCCAAGTCAGCAAAGTAACCTTCCTCTATAAAACCTCTGTCTTGAATTTTGAAACAAACGGCAGGCGCATGACACATTTTCTCCACAATAGTTTCTAAGGAAATCATACCTTTGTGAAAAAAATCTAACATAATTTGCAAACTGTGCTGCACCAATGGAACACCCGAAGGCGCACTCGGATATTTATTTTGTTTTTCCTCCCAAGTATGTGGCGCATGGTCTGTTGCGATAATATCCAAACGATTGTCAAGCAAGGCTTTAAAAATTTCTTTCTGGTTGTACTCACTTTTTATCGCTGGATTACACTTGATTTGGCTTCCCAAACGAGCGTAATCATTGCTATTAAAATACAAGTGATGTGTACAAACTTCGCTCGTAATTCGCTTATTTTCAAGACTTAATGTATTATCAAAAAGATGCAACTCATTAGCTGTACTGATATGCAAAATGTGCAAACGAGTATTGTGTTTTTTTGCCAATTCGATAGCTTTACTCGACGATAAAAAGCAGGCTTCTTCATCACGAATTAGCGGATGTTGCTCCCATTTTATATTCTCTCCGTACTTGCTATAAAACCAGTCGTAATTCTGTTTTACAGTTGCTTCATCTTCGCAATGCGTTGCTATTAACATGGGACATTGTGAAAATAATTTTTCTAAAGTAGCTGTATTATCCACCAACATATTGCCCGTACTACTGCCCATAAAAACCTTAACACCACAAACATTTTGAGGATTGGTACGCAGCACTTCATCTAAATTTTCATTAGAAACGCCCATGAAAAAAGAGTAATTTGCCAAAGAAGTTTGTGCCGCAATCTGATATTTTTGCTCCAATAAATCCTGCGTAAGTGCTGCAGGATTGGTATTTGGCATTTCCATAAAAGAGGTCGTGCCGCCACGAACAGCCGCTTTTGCCTCTGAATAAATGGTAGCTTTATGCGTCAATCCTGGCTCTCGAAAGTGTACTTGATCGTCAATAATTCCAGGAATTACGAATTTTCCTTCGGCGTCTATTTCGACATCCGCACGTATATTTATCTGGCTATCAATCTTTTCGATACGTCCTCGCCAAATTTCAATATCGCCATACGTGATTTTTCCACGATTGACAATTGCTGCATTTTTTATCAGTATAGTTCTCATAAATGATTTTCTTTTAATGTTTATAAAGCAAAGGTAAAACGTTTTTTAGGATTTTCAAGATATTACCAACTTATGACAATAAAAAATGCTAAAAAAAACAAGATGAATTTATTTGAACTTACTTTTGCGCTCATTGTTATTACTCTGATTTTGAAATGCAAACACACTAATCTTATTTTATACATTAAATACAAACTTATGAAAGGCAATATTTTTGCACTCTTTTTATTTTGCACTACTTTATCTTTTGCACAGACAAAAGAGGCACATTTAAAAAATATTACTCAATTGACCTTCGGTGGCGACAATGCTGAAGCCTATTTTTCAAACGATAACAAAAAGTTAGTTTTTCAATCCAATAATAAAAAATGGGGCGTAGAATGTGACCAGATTTTTATGATGGATATTGCAAAAGCAGCGGCTGATACTATGTACCGCCCTCCGATGCTTTCTACTGGAAAAGGGCG
>JANMGN010000080.1:0-3311 GCA_031374645.1 Chitinophagales bacterium
CACGAGGTTCGCTTTTTTTGTACTATTTGTTAAAATGTTTTTTAAGAATTTAAACCAGTCAAATCCATTGCCGTACGCAGACCTTCATAATTTGCTCCAATTTGCGGAACAAGTGGTAAGCGCACGTTATTTTCACATAAACCCATAATATGAAGCGCTGCTTTTACACCACAAGGATTATTTTCAACATACAACCAAGGATGAATATCTAAAAGTTTATTGTTTAAAATACGTGCTTCCGTAAAATCTCCCGCTATCGCACTGCGTACCATAGTCGAAAAAGATTTCGGATAAGCATTGGCAATGACCGAAATAACGCCATTTCCACCAGCAGCTATCAGCGGCAAAGTAATAGGGTCGTCGCCAGAAAGCATCAAAAAATGCTCAGGCTTATTTTTTATAATTTCCATTCCTTGCACCATATTTCCAGAAGCCTCTTTGACTGCTACAAATTTTTTATTTTCGTTTGCCAAACGGACAATTGTTTTGGCGGACATATTTGAGCCTGTCCGACTTGGTACGTTGTAGATGATAATAGGCAAAGGCGATGCTTCAGCTACCTTCATGTAATGCTGAAAAATTCCTTCTTGAGAAGGCTTGTTGTAAGCAGGACTACTTGAAAGTACCGCATCAAAACCATCTAAACTGTAAGTCTTGTATCTATCTAAAATTGTCGCTGTATTGTTTGAGCCAAAAAGACCCGCTACCAAAGGAACACGGCTATTCACTTGTTTTTTTGTAAAAGCAAATACTTCTTTACACTCTTCTGCACTTAAGGTGATTGCTTCGCCCGTAGTACCTAACGAAACGATGTAATCAACGCCACCTTCTTGCAAAACGTACGCTATAATTCGCTCTAAGGCAGACCAGTCTATTGCTCCATCTGTTTTAAAAGGCGTAACTAATGCAACACCTGTACCACTAAACTGCGATTGCAACTTCATGTTTTTTATTTACTTTTGCTAAATAAAGGTCTATTTGGCGTATTAAAAATTTGAAATCTGTATTAGTTTGGGTATCAATCGATAAGTGCGATTCATCGTGCAGCTCCGTAAAGCGACCAGCCTTAAAATTTGCCTGTGATACAGCTGTAATAAAATCAACGATTTTATTTTCGCCCATCACATAAGTGTACAACAAATCAAAAGGTTGTTTTATGAAATCGGCGATTACATCAGCTTCTTTTTTCGGAATAGAACGCCAATCCAAATCTTTTAAGTTAAAATACGGATAAGGCGTGCCTTCGTGAGGCATTTTATCATTAAAAAATCCTAAGATGCGAACTTTTTTACCTTTACTACGCAAATTTTCGGCTTGCATAGCAATTATTTCACGATTTTCAGCCAATGAAGCATCAAATACAATCCCTATCGTTTTCGTATCGCTATGCGCACGACGTTTTGTAGTGGATTGACTAATTTGCTTCATTAATTCTTTTTTGAAATAATGGTGTTTAATTTTTGACAATAAAGTCATAGTGTCCTCTTTATAAATAACTACGAATAGCTACTTAGTTAAAAAATGTGTTTTCTCTGCTTTTGAGTGAGCGTCAGAAATAATCCTGATTATTTCAGCCCAATATTGATGAAGGAGGTTTGTTTGTTTTCTTATTCTTACAAACGTTTAAAACGTCAAAATATTTTATTCTGCACCAGTATCCGCTTCTTCTGTTTCTTCTTCGTGTAACTCTACCGCTTGATTTTGTGCCGTAGGATTTTTAATTAGTTCGTCAGGTGCAGTTTTTGACTTTTCTCCTTTCTTGATAGTCGTATCAATTGCAAATTGACCCATTGCGTCATATTTTGCAATACGTTCTTCCAAGAGTTGTTCTGTATTTTTGGTTTTCAATTCTTTTAAAGCACTCATAATTTGCGTTTTTAAGCGAGCTGCTGCTTCGTCCGCTGCAGAGTGCGCACCGCCAATAGGCTCTCTGATGATGCCGTCTATGAGTTTATTGCGAAACATATCTTCTGCTGTCAAACGCAACTCGTCTGCCGCACGCTCCTTGTAATCCCAACTGTGCCACAAAATAGAAGAACAAGATTCTGGTGAAATAACAGAATACCAAGTATATTCCATCATATATACGCGGTCACCAAGACCGATACCAATAGCTCCGCCCGAAGCACCTTCTCCAATAATCACACAAACTATCGGAACACGCAACTGCGCCATTTCAAAAAGATTACGAGCGATTGCTTCTGCTTGTCCACGCTCCTCTGCTTCCAAACCTGGAAATGCACCAGGTGTATCTATCAACGTAACCACAGGAAAACCAAAACGCTCTGCCATTTTCATCAAGCGCAATGCTTTTCGGTAGCCTTCTGGGTTTGCCATACCAAAATTACGGTATTGGCGTGATTTTACATTTGTTCCTTTTTGGTGTCCGATAATCATCACAGTCTGCCCATCAATTTCTGCCAAACCTCCAACAATAGCTTTATCGTCAGCAAAAGTCCTATCTCCGTGCAACTCTACGAAACGAGTGCACATTTTTTCTATATAAGACAAAGTATATGGACGCTCTGGATGGCGAGAAAGTAAAACTTTTTGCCAGCCACTCAAATTGGCATAGATTTCGGTACGTTTGGTACTGATTTTATCTTCCAACTCACTGACCATCGTAGTAACGTCAATTTCGCCTTGTGCTCCTACTTCCTTGATTTTATCAAGTTGTTCGTAGAGTGCTTCTAAGGGTTTTTCAAAATCTAAAAACATATTTGACATTTATTTTTACTTTTTGATTCACAATGGATTTATTATTCCTAATAGTCTTACAGGGAAAAGAAGGGCAAAGTTAATGAAAAGTGTGGGAGTAAATACAAATATGAAAAAAAAAATTATTTTTTTTATATAATTATTTGGATTTCAAAAATAAAGTTGTACCTTTGCATCGCTTAACAAAAAAAGCACTACTGGATCGGTAGTTCAGTTGGTTAGAATGCCGCCCTGTCACGGCGGAGGTCGCGGGTTCGAGTCCCGTCCGGTCCGCAAAAAGCCACTCAGTAATGAGTGGTTTTTCTGTTTTATATTTACAAGAAAATGCTTGCTACAATATTGTTTTGTAGTAAGCATTTTTTTACTTTTCCTTATAAGAAAATATATTTTATTTGCTGATTATCAATAAGTTAGGTAAATTAATCTCTTCTGATTCATTATTTGAATCCACCGTAAACAATTAATACCTAAATAAAAAATTTAGGTTCATCCATGATTTTGGCGGAACTTCCACGGTAAAACCCGTGAGGTATTGAAGACCTCACGGGTTTATAGAGCGCAATAAATCTATTCCGCCAAAATCATGGATGAAC
>JANMGN010000500.1:0-9097 GCA_031374645.1 Chitinophagales bacterium
CGCCATAAGCCAGATTGGGCGGTAAATACAACGTTCCTTTTGCACCTACTTTAAACATAGGAATTCCGATTTCCCAACCTTGTATTACTTGTCGATAACCCAAACGAAATACGAAAGGCTCGTTTCCGCTTTCATCAAAAATAGTTCCGTCAAGCAATTTACCAACGTACTTTATTTTCACATAATCGCCTCGTTTTGCCAACTGTCCGTTGCCTTGTTTTTCGACGCTATAATACAGTTCTTGTACACTTTTGGGCGCAATATTTTTTGCTTTAAAATAATCATCTAAGGTATTAACCTGCGCAAAAAGCGTTTTTACAAAAAGGAAAAAAAATACAAATAGAATTGGGGTATTTTTAAACATGAATAAATTGATAATTTTTAGAATTAGGCATAAATAGTTCGGCTAAAATAATCGTGATTAGTTTAACCTGAAATATTAGCTGATAATTTTATTTTCACTTCATTTCCGCCTTCTCTTTTTCAAAATGCGGACAATTACAACGGTTGCTACGACAACTTGTCGCTAAAAAAAGCGTTGCGAAAAGCGTTACAAAAATTAGTTTTTTTTTCATCGTAAAAAATTAAAATGATGCAAAATACTGATTATTAGTTATTTATATACAAAAAATTTATTTATGACAACTTTCCAACCATCAACTCAGGTTTTACCCATGCTGTAAATTGCTCGTTGGTCATAAACTTAAAAACCTCTGCACCTTCTGGAAATTTCGTTTCATCCATCGGATAAGTAGTTGCCGATTCACGTAAAGTCAGTCCGTTTTTATGTGCATTTTGCGCTACGGCTGCTGCATTATAGTAACCAATTTTTGGGTTTAAAATTGTAACCAACATCAAAGAATTATTGAGTTGTTTTTCGATATTGTCAAACAAAGGCTCTATACCAACAGCACATTTATCATTAAAAGAAACACAAACATCGCCTATCAAACGTGCCGAATGTAGGAAATTATAAATCATTACGGGTTTAAAAACATTCAATTCAAAGTGTCCGTTTGCACCGCCAATGCTTATCGCCACGTCATTTCCCATAACCTGAGCAGCCACCATTGTCATAGCTTCGCATTGCGTCGGATTTACTTTTCCTGGCATAATAGAAGAGCCTGGCTCATTGTCGGGAATATTGATTTCGCCGATGCCGCTTCGTGGGCCAGAAGAAAGCATGCGGACATCGTTTGCGATTTTCATCAGACTGACAGCCACTGTTTTCAAAGCCCCATGCGCCTCTACGATAGCGTCATGTGCTGCCAACGCTTCAAACTTATTTTCTGCTGTTATGAAAGGTAAACCTGACAAATCAGCGATATATTTCGCTACATTTTCTGAATAATTTGCTGGCGTATTGATACCTGTTCCAACTGCCGTACCACCCAAAGCCAACTCCGAAAGATGCGCCAATGTATTTTTTATAGCTTTCAAACCGTGATTCAACTGCGAAACATAGCCCGAAAATTCTTGTCCAAGTGTAAGCGGAGTAGCATCCATGAAATGCGTACGACCAATTTTTACAATTGGCATAAATTCTTTTGATTTTACTTCGAGTGTATCTCGTAATTTTTCGATGCCAGGAATGGTAACATCTATTAAAATTTTATATGCTGCAATATGCATTGCAGTAGGAAAAGTATCGTTTGAAGACTGCGATTTATTCACATCGTCGTTCGGATTGACATATTTTACTTCGTCTAAAAGATTTCCACCATTGATAACGTGCGCTCTGTACGCAATAACTTCGTTACAATTCATATTCGACTGCGTACCAGAACCAGTCTGCCAAACGACCAAAGGAAACTGATCCGCCCATTGTCCAGCCAATATTTCATCACAAGCTTGTGCGATAAGGTCACATTTTTTTTCAGATAAAATACCTGCATCTCGGTTCGTTAAGGCAGCCGCTTTTTTCAAAATAGCAAATGCCTGAATAATCTCACGAGGCATTTTATTGATATCTTGTGCAATCTGAAAATTTTCGATAGAGCGTTGTGTTTGTGCGCCCCAATAAGCACTTTCGGGAACTTGCACTTTTCCCATTGTATCTTTTTCTATTCTGTACTTCATTGATTTATAATACTTTATAATTTTTTAATGCTTATTTCAAAACGCATATTAAAAGATAATATTTTAAAATTTATCCAAAATATACTTAAAATTTATTTAAAATTTATTTTTCCACATCATACTTTCCATTGGGCGAGGTGTACGCTCATTGTACTTGGCATTTTGTTTTTTATTGTAATAATTTTCAATATCGCCATCTACTTTGAAGTAAATAAGTTGCCCAATGGGCATATTGGCATAGACCCTGACAGGATGCACACAAGAGATTTCGAGTGTCCAATAATTGCAAAAACCTACATCTCCTTTGCCTGCTGTGGCGTGAATATCAATCCCCAAACGTCCAATACTTGATTTTCCTTCTAAAAAAGGAACAGCGTTATGCGTTTCGGTATATTCCAAAGTAGAACCCAAATATAAAGTGCCAGGTTGCAGCACAAAACCTTCTTCTCCGATGAGTATTTCTTCGATTTTATTGTGCTTTTTGGCATCTAAAACGGCATCTTTATACACCGCTAAATAAGGACTTAAATGCACATCGTAAGAATTTGTTCCCAAACATTCTCGACGGTAAGGTTCTATTACGATTTGTCCTTCGGCAATGGAAGTCAATATTTTTTTATCTGAAAAAATCATATACTTATGTTTACGAACGTATTGTGGATTGGTTTATTTTCACAAAAGACTAAATAATTTCTTCAAATTCGTCCTCTTGGTTTTGAGGTAAAAAGCGTTGTAAAGCGGCTATTTTATTTTGGTGCATGGCGATAAAATGCGTTTCTACATTTTTGCAAAATTCAGCATCAGCAAAACGCTGTGCATCTTCTACGCCAATTATACTTTCTTTCATCTTAAAAATCTGCTCGTATTGTGCATTTTCAAATTTAATAGAAATACGATTGTCATTACGAAAAACAGAAATTTTTAGAGTAGGGTGGTCAATACTGCCTATAATTCTCATTGAAATAATTTTTAATTACAAAAAACTTATCAATACGCTCTCACGTCTTTTTTCTCCATATAATTAATAAAAGCCCGATTAACCACACGTGTTCCACCTGATGTAGGATAATTTCCTGAGAAATACCAATCGCCTTTATGGTTCGGACAAGCCTGATGTAAGCCTTCGATGGTCTGATAAATGACTTCTATTTCAGGTTTTATATTAGGTGGAGTAACGATTTTTGCAATTTCATTGGAAATCTCCGTATCGCTGTACAAAGCATAAAGGGCTTGTAAAGTATTTTCTGGATTTTCAGTATTTTTAGCTTCTTGTTCTTTACTTTTTTCGTAAGCTGCTTGTAAAAGTGGCGTTTTTTTATCACGAGCCAGCAAATTTACCAACGCTTGAAAAGCTACAAACTCGCCCATTTTCGACATATCAATACCGTAACAATCGGGATAGCGAATTTGTGGCGCAGACGAAACTACAATTATTTTTTTTGGGCGCAACCTTGAGGCTATCGCCAAAATACTATCTCGCAAAGTTGTTCCTCTAACGATACTATCGTCGAGTAAAACGAGCGTGTCTTTTTCGTTGGTTACGATACCATAAGTTACGTCATAAATATGCGCCATCATTTCGCCTCGTGATGCTGCATCTGCTATAAAAGTACGCTGTTTTTCGTCTTTCACAACCAATTTCTCTATTCTCAACGTACTATTCAAAATCGTATCAACCGCTTCGGGAGTTATTTTTTTACCCAAAGCCAATATTTTCTCTCGTTTTATTTCATTAAGTTCATTTACCAAACCTTCACGAAGACCAAAAAACGAAGATTCTGCAGTATTTGGCACAAAAGCAAAAACAGTATTTTCAAAATCGTAATGGATAGATTTCAAAAGTGGTTTTGCCAATAATTCGCCTAATTTTTTACGCTCATTGTAAATATCCGCATCAGTGCCTCTGGAAAAATAAATACGCTCAAAAGAACAAGATTTTCGTTCCCGAACATCTGTAAATTGCGCTTCGGAAACCTTACCATTTTTTTTAATTATTAAGGCGTGCGCAGGTTTTATTTCTTGAATTTTTGAAATATGAATATCAAAAGTAGTTTGTATCGCAGGACGTTCCGATGCTACTACGACCACTTCATCGTCTTGGTAATAGTAAGCTGGGCGAATACCATTTGGGTCACGCATTACGAAAGCATCGCCATGTCCAATCATACCGACCATTGCGTAGCCACCATCAAATTTTTTGGTAGCACGGCGTAGAAGTCGTTGAATATCAAGGTTTTCTGCAATCAAATCATTGATTTGTTGATTTGTATATCCGTCAGGTTTAAACCAAGTATGCAAGCGTTGAACTTCATCGTCAAGGAAATGACCAATTTTTTCCATCACAGTTACCGTGTCAGATTGCTCTTTTGGGTACTGTCCAAGTGAAACCAATTCTTTAAAAAGCTCATCAACATTGGTCAAGTTAAAATTACCTGCCAATACCAAATTTCTATTGATAAAATTATTTTGACGCAAAAAAGGATGGACACTTTCGATAGAGTTAGCCCCATGTGTGCCGTAACGAAGGTGCCCCATCATAAGCTCACCCATGAAAGGAAAATTTTCTTTCAAAAAATCAGTATCTTTAAGTTGTTCGGGAGAGAGGTCTTTAAAATGGCTAAAAACACCATCAAAAATCTCACGTATCGCACGTGGACTATTGTCTCTTTTTCGACTAATATAACGAGTGCCTGGCTTAGAATCTAATTTTATGGTCGCAATACCTGCTCCATCTTGACCTCGGTTGCGCTGCTTTTGCATCAGTAAATGCAGCTTATTAAGCCCATAAAATGGCGTTCCGTATTTTTCTTGGTAGTAACTTAGTGGTTTTAATAAGCGAACTAAGGCTATACCACATTCATGTTTTATATTATCACTCATGTTTTCTTGTAGCGAACTATGTTTGAGCCGCAAAGATACGATTTTTTAAGAAAAAAAGACAGGAGTTGGGAGATATTTAATGTGTTAAAAATGTTGATTTGTCCTTAATATTGCATTTTGTAAAACGTTCTTTTTTTTAAATAACTCACAAAAGATTTATTTTGTATTCAATATTATTCTAAATTTATACGTTATAAGAAACAGTAAGACAAAAATCTCATCACATCAAATTCCAAATAATTTCCTAAAAAAAACTCATTTTATTATGCGTATTTTTCTACTAAATATACTATTATTTTTGTCGATAAACACTTCAAACGCTCAAAATATTCATGCGTTAGGCAAAAAGAAAAATGTTATTTCTACTGATATATTTAATTTGAAACCAAAGTCTTGGATACCTTATGATATTTGGGTAATGAACAATGAAGAAATTTTAAAATATAAAATCAAAGGTGTAAAAGCTTCAATTTCTGAGAAAGAAAATTTTAAAATAGGACTTTTGGATAAAAATATGAATGGCTCTTACACAGACGAAGGTATAGATATAATTGCTGTTGATATGATAAACTCAGGATCGATATATATTGATGACCTCGTGACAGTTTCTGTTGCCACTATCAAAAATAGCATTGTATTAGAAGCATTTGGTAAACAATTTAAAATTACAGATATTGCGAAAGACGGTAGTAAGTTTTGTATAGAAAAAATGAAGAAAGGTACAAGTCAAATTTCTGATTTGATTTTAATTCATCAACTACCACTTGACCTCACTTTCGACTTGCAAGAAGACACCATCCGAAAAGTAACATTCAGTGATTTTATAAATAAAAATAGTTTTGAATACATATACGTTGATTTTTGGGGCAGTTGGTGCGAACCATGTAACAAAGCCAATAATGCGTTGAAAGTAGTGCTTAAAAAACATCCTGATATATTCGTCATTAGCCTAAATTATAGAGATACTGAAGAAGAAGCCAAAAGAGCTATAAAAGAATGGAAAATAGAAGGCGTGCATGGGTATGCTACAGAAGATATACTTAAACATTTTCATCAAAACGGTTTTCCTTATGGCGCATTATTTAAAAGCAATGGAGAGATTATTGCATACAGTGTGCATCCTATCAAAATCGAAAATTTTATAAAAAAATAATCTAAAATATTGATAATCAACATATTAAAAAATATTTTTGACATAAAAAAACCTCGCAACACTTATTACGAGGTTTTTTATACAAAAACAATAATTTAGTACAACCCAATTAGGCTTCTTTCGTATCTTCCGTTTTTGCTAAATCGTCAATAAAATCTTCAATTTTATCGCCAATTACTTCTACCGCAGCCATTACAGTATCCGCAGTATCTTGCAGAGCAACTTGTGCAGTTTCTACAAAAGATACAGGCTCTTCGCTTACAACAGGAGCTGCTACTTCTTCATTTACTACTTCTGTAACAGTTACTGGAACTGCCGCAACAATCTCTTCAGCTACTGCTGTTTTTTCTGTTTTAACAACACGTTTCGCATCCTTTTCTTGCGCACCTACGAGGCTTTTCTCTACTTCTGTACGTGTTTCGTACATATTTTTCAATTTTTCCTCAATAGAATTAGCACGATCCTGGATAATTCTCATTTTAGCTTGACGTAATTGAGCCTCAAGCTGACCATCAGTTGTTGCAATTTTTTTCTTTTGAAAATCTAACTCTTCTTTCTCTCTCCTGAGCGTAATTTCCATCTTTCCAATAGCTATATTTAGGCCATCTAAACGATTTTGAATACGTGCCGAAGCGGTTGTAAACTCTTGCTGTGCTGTATTCGTAGCTTGCTCTCCGAATTTACCCGTCTTTGCCGCCTTAAAGCAAGCATCAATACGAGCCCAAATTTCGTTATTATGCTCACGTGTCATTTTTACAGTACGGAAATCCGCTTGCAATCCTTTTAAATCATCAAAAATAGAAGACGCTTTAGGATTTGCTTTTATACGCTCTTCGATATTACTCAAAGTAGCCGAAAAACGACCATGTACTTCATTAGACTTTTGCTCAAATTCGTTGCTCAATGCAGTACGCATATCTTTTAACTTCGTAAACAAATCATTAATGCCATCACGCAACAAATCAGCATGCTCACGAGAAAGTGTACGATCTCTAACTTGCTCTTGTACTTTATCCCAAAAACCCTTCAATGTGTCCCAAACAGAACCATCGTAAGCAGTCATTTTTTCTACCTTGTCCTTATAATCGTCCAACTCCGAGCGATACGCCTGGTTCAATTTAGAAGATAGCACTATAAAATGCCACTCTGTTTGCGCACGACTTATAATATCAGGACGCTCTGCTTTCAAATCCATAGGTAAAATACTATCCGCTACGGCAAGCTCACATTCGATATGTTTATAACCTTCAACAAACGCCACTTCTTCGCCATTGCGCCATTTGTCCATCATTAGAGTAGTAAATTCATCGGTAGCGATTGCCGAAGGGAAAGTGAAAATATCCACTTTGTTAGCGTCTGGGCGTAATTCCAAAGCGATAAGTACACGACCATCAGCATCTGTTCCCCAAAGTACAATTTTAGTCTTCATTGTAAAAATAATAGTAATTGAATACGGTAAAAAAACACAGTTATTATAAAAATCTTTATATTGTATTTAAAGATGTTTGAAAAACAATTATACGAGTGTTTGAAAAAAAGGTTATTGAATTAATAATATTTTTTTGATAAGATGGATTATTATCTCTGAGCTTGTATTAAAATAACCTTGCAAATTCAGTATCTATCTATTTAGTTTTAGTAAAGTTTTGCCTTTTTCTTCCCTTGCGTGTTTGTTTTTAGGATTGATACGGTCTGCTGCTTCGTAGTCGGCGATGGCTAAATCGTAAAGTCCTAATTTTTCAAGCTTCGTCTCTATTGTAATAAGTCCAGTTGTATGGCGTTTAAGTAAGTTCTATCACTTTTTATAAGGTCTACTGTTGCTTCATGGGTATTTGCCAAATCATGTAATGAGTCTTAATGTTATAGTAAAGCACAAATACATAATATATACAATGTTTTATCTTTATTACAAATATTTACTATTACTAAAATAATTCAACTATTTTTATGGTAAAATACTTTAACTACAGAGTTTTCTTATAAAAATATCTAGCCCACTAAAAGGTGATTTAACGTAGCAGTTTTACAAAATCCAATAATATTGTAAAAAATAAAAGAAATTATATTTTATTTTTTCAGTAAAAATTAAAATATTAATCTTGTAATTAAAGTGTTGTTATTTATAAGAAAACTCTGACTTTAACTATTGATAAAATCTTTAATTAAAGTGTAGTAAATAATACAAAAAACTCCCTACCATACGTATGTATGATAGGGAGCGAATTTCAACTGGCGGCGACCTACTTTCCCACCCTCAGGGAGGCAGTATCATCGGCGCTGAAAGGCTTAACTTCTCTGTTCGGAATGGGAAGAGGTGAACCCTTTCGCTAAAGCCACCATTGTTTCTTACTTGATACTATTTGCCATGTTTAGTTATTACTAAGCTGGTTATGAGTACCAATAATTTCTTTGATGTTACTTTATTAAAAGTAATCATATTGCTTGACAGATAGAGTGGAAAAAGTAAGATGGATTAGTCATTAAAACCTTGCCTAAAATTATAAGTTGGTTCTTTTATAAGCTATATATGCTCCTTTTGCGTTGGCATAAACTTATAAAAAAGGGAAGCTATCGGGCAATTAGTATTACTTGGCTCAACACATCGCTGCGCTTACACCTATAACCTATCAACGTAGTAGTCTTCTACGACCCTCTCGCTTGCGCTTGGAATACTCATCTTGAAGATGGCTTCGCACTTAGATGCTTTCAGCGCTTATCCATGCCGTACGTAGCTACTCGGCACTGCACCTGGCGGCACAACCGATTCACCAGCGGTACGTCCAACACGGTCCTCTCGTACTAGTGTCAGCTCTCCTCAATATTCCTACGCCCACAACAGATAGAGACCGAACTGTCTTGCGACGTTCTGAACCCAGCTCGCGTGCCGCTTTAATGGGCGAACAGCCCAACCCTTGGGACCTTCTCCAGCCCCAGGATGCGACGAGCCGACATCGAGGTGCCAAACCTCCCCGTCGATATGAGCTC
>JANMGN010000190.1:0-4046 GCA_031374645.1 Chitinophagales bacterium
AAAAACTAAAAACTAAAAACGTGGTAGGTCTTCAAGACCTACCACGTTTAAAAACAAAAATAAAATAAAAAACAAAATAAAAAAACTAATTTTTACTTGGCGAAAGCGTCAAACGGTGGTACAAAACAATCAAAGCTGGAATGACAAAAAACACGTAACATTCCCAAACATTGAGCGCATACGCATAAAGATAACTATAATCTATTGGGTTCGCAGAAGCGTCCAAACGATTGATGTCGGTGTAAATTCTTAGCGTATTTCCTACTGCAATAGGCATCGTAACCATCGTTATAAAAATGCTCAATGGAATAAATAATTTCGCAAATTTTCTCCAACTACTATTTTTTGAAAAATATAAATAAGCACTTACTATCCATATTACAATATTTACAAAAAATAAATAAGTAGTATATACATCAGTGTCAGCATTTTTCAATAAAATAGCGTGAAACAAAGCCAATAGTGAAAGTGTAATAGAAGACAATAGAATATCTCGTATTTCAAAATTAACACAGAATAATAATACGAAAAATGGAACAAGAAGTATCGCCAAAATCATATTCCAAGAACTCCAAAAAGTAGAAGACTGCTCGTATTTATTAAATTCTTGGTACAGTTCATCTACCCTTTTTTGATTAAAATCATAAAAAGAACTATAACTACCATCTGGATTTAGAATCCTTTCTACATTGTTATTATTAGCATAAAATGTTGGCGGATAGGTACAATGTTCTAAAAAATTGGCATTTTGAAAAGCATATTGTTGTTTCAAATCACTGTCTAAATTACTCGTTGTTGTTCGTTTGTATTTTTCGCACAAATAACGATAAGTAGGACTTATGATAGGCATTTTTTGCTCTAAAAAATCAAGAGAAGAAGGAATTTCCCTATCATAATATTGTTTCAAAGCTGGTTCGAGGCTGTCAGGAATTTCATACAATTGATTCCGATTTTTAGACAAAGCTAAATAGATTTCTTTCACAGAATCTGCTACAATATGACTTTCTTCTACCGCTTTAAAGTGATAATATTTAAACCAAAGATTTTTTATGCTCTGAATATCCTCTTGTGTTTTAGTGCTAACTTGCATTTCATCTATCTCACTCGCTTCATCTGTCTTATATTTACCTGTTCCGAGTTGCTGTAATTTTGAAAAATCAGAAAGATTGCTGCGGATAAGTTCAGCTTCTTTCTTATCAAAAGCATAACCATCTATATTCAAATTTTCTATACTATTGTACTTTATTTCGGGCTGCATCAAAATATCAAGATTGCTATTTATGGCAATATCACGGCGAGTATCTTGTTTGCTATATAGGTTTGCTTGTCTTTTTTCGAGTACAATTTTGTAACTACTGACAAAAAATAAAAATATAAAGGCAATTACAGCAGTGAAAAACACGCTCAAAAAACCTTCAAAATAAGTAAAAGTACGCAATTTTGCTCGAAACTGGTACAAACAAGAAACTATCATTATGACACTGAAAATTCCCAAATACAATTGAGATTCCCAAAGGCTACGGAACGAACCGTTGTACGAAATTTGTGTTAAACTCGGGTCAGTTTGAGAGAAAAAAGCTAAAATACTGGATAAAATAGTTCCCAGAACCAAAAAAGCAAGCAAATAATGCACTCTTGTAGCCCAAACACGTGGGAAATTTAACAAAAGCCAACGGTCTATATTTTTTAAAAAAGATATATTATTCATGTATAAAAAGTTTTTTAGAGGATTGACTGATGTTTCTAAAATAGTTAATTTGGATTTTTTTATCCAAAAATTTTTGTAAAATTTCATTGCCCGACATCGTGAGTGGTGTCGTGACTAAAAAATCAAAACCACTCTGTTTGATGCTCAAATTTTCGTTTGAAAAAAGATTTTGCAACGCCTCCAAAGTATTTTCACAAGAAAACTCAAATAAATTTTCACTTCGGTCGGCTTCAAAACTACTTTTGATTCCGCTAAAAAGTAGTTTTCCATTTTGAATATGAATTAAATCATCAGCGACAGCTTCTATTTCCAAAAGATGCTGCGAACTCAAAATAATCGCTTTTGGATTTTCTGCATCCCGAGCAAATTCTTTCATTGCTTCCAAAATTAACTTTTGCGTATTCACATCAAGATTTGCCAAAGGCTCATCTAAAATAACCAATTTAGGATTCCAAACAAACGCCGCTGCAATAGCAAAGCGCAATTTGAAGCCGCCAGAAATCTCTGACCATTTGCGGTCGCCCAAATCATCAATAAACAAACGTTTCATTATTTTTTCAGTAGAAAAAACAGCTTCTTTTGGCGAAAGTCCGTGTGTAGTAGCTGAAAAAATCACATATTCATACATATTGCCTTTCCAAGATTGCAATTCTTGCGTAATATACGCCACATGATTGCGTGTGATTTCCCAAGGCGGCAAGTTTTTTTCTGTAAAAAAGTAGGTGTTTTCGCCACTTTCTTTCAGCAAATCGTTGGCAATAATGCGCAAAAGAGTAGTCTTGCCAGCCGCATTTTCGCCTACCAAACCATATACTTTTCCTAATTCTAAGGAAATATCGTAAGGTTTTAGCTCAAAACTCGGGTATATTTTTGATACTTTTTGAGCCGTATAAATTATCTTTTCGTCATTCATAATTCTAATATTGGTAATTGAATTGACAAAGTTACAAAAAATAGTAAAACAAAGAAGATTATTCTTAGTTAAAAAAATACTACTTTTGCACTTAGTAGTTGAGCTAAAATAATCGTCACTTTTTTCTCAACTACAAAAAGTTCTATTTATTTTTATCCGCTTAATGAATAAAATAGGTCAAAATGAACCGCAGCGCAAACATATTAGATACAGGCATAGAATACCTCAAAGGCGTAGGGCCAATGCGTGCCGATTTACTCAAAAAAGAATTGCAAATCTTTACGTACGAAGGTTTATTGATGCAATTTCCCTTTCGTTATGTGGACAAAACACAGTTTGTACGGATTGGAGATTTGAACCCTGAGAGTACAGATGTACAGGTTCGGGGAATTTTGCGAAGAGTAGAAACGCTTGGCGAAGGCACAAAAAAACGCTTAGTTGCTACGCTCCGTGACGAATCGGGTGCAATGGAATTGATATGGTTTCGAGGAATTAATTGGATAGAAAAAAATTTGCACGTAGGCGGTGAGTATGTCGTTTACGGACGTGTCAATGAGTTTAATGGCAACTTCAATATCCCTCATCCAGAAGTAGAGCAAATTTTACCCGACGCAGAAGCAAAAGCGGCACAAACCTTTGCGCCTGTTTATCCGAGTACCGAAAAACTCAATCTTCGAGGTATCGACCACAAGGTGCGCCGCCGCATGATGCAAGACCTTTTAGATAAATTTTCTGAAGAAAATTTGCCAGAAATGTTGCCTTCGGATTTAGTGCAAAAATTGAACATACCTTCTCATTATCAGGCAATTAGACATATACATTTTCCTAAAACGGAACAAGAGTTAGGAGCTGCTCGTCACCGTTTGAAGTTTGAGGAATTGTTTTTTTTACAGCTAAAAATACTACAAACCAAGCGTACTCGCAAAGGGCAAATAAGAGGTTTTGCATTTGGGACAATTGGCGAAAATTTCAATACTTTTTACCACGAACATTTGCCTTTTCAATTGACAAATGCACAAAAAAAGGTGTTGCGTGAAATTCGTCGTGACCTTTCGGTAGGCGTACAAATGAATCGTTTGTTACAGGGCGATGTCGGTAGCGGAAAAACAATCGTAGCTTTTATGACCATGTTGATGGCTATTGACAATGGTTTTCAAGCAAGTTTGATGGCGCCTACGGAGATTTTGGCGCAGCAACATTACATCGGTATTTCAGAATTTGCAGAGAAAATAGGATTAAAAAAACGTATTAGTCCTCATACATTTCGTCATTCGTTTGCAACACATTTAATTGAAGGTGGTGCTGATTTAAGAGCTGTACAAGAAATGTTAGGACATGAAAGTATTACAACAACAGAAATTTACACCCATTTAGATAGAGATTATTTAAAGCAAACCATTCAACAATTTCATCCTAGAAGTTGAG
>JANMGN010000304.1:0-3789 GCA_031374645.1 Chitinophagales bacterium
CTATTCCGCCAAAATCATGGATGAACCAATCTAATCTAAAAGGATAGAGTTTTAATGTGCTGAAAATAAAAAACCGCAAGCAACTGATGTTGTTTGCGGTTTTTTTTATTGATTCTATAACGAAAAAACTATATCGAAATTCCCATTTTCTTAGCAATATCTTTCGGGATTGCCTTTTTATTGACCATTATTCCAGTCGTTTTGTACAAGAAATAAGGTTTTGAGCAATAGAAATAACCACCCATATCATTGCCATCTGTTCCCCAAGAATTTTTTACGATGTAGTATTTCGTACCCAATTGATCTTTTGCAGAACCGACGATGTGCATACCATGATCATCTTGTGTGGTCTGATTGTCAAATGCCTCTTGACGAAACTCTGGCGTAATGTCTTTCATTTGTTTTACAGGATTTAAAAAAGAAGAATCACGCTCCGCTTGTGTCATATCTGCCCAGTTTTTTTCAGGCAAAATAGCTAAACCATTTTTGAAAGAAAAATACTTTTCGCTTACATCACTTGCCCATTCTATACCATAATTATTCGCAATAGCATTGTCTGTAATAGCTTCCAAATCAGCCAACGTTACGTTATAAACTGCGTCAGAAGACCAATTGTCAGGAATTTCTATCACGAATTGTGTGTAATACGGATGATGCGTAAAAGAAGAAATTTCTACATAATCGTTCAAGTCCACGCCCAAATTTGCAGCATACGTCATTGGCGTATATTTTTTTCCATCGACTTCAAATTCTTTGGGCTTTGGACCAAAATACGCATCTAAAATACCGTCAATCCCTTTTTGCCAATTAGGAGTTAGTTTTTTTCCTTCATTCAAATTTTTAACCAAAGCGTCGCAATACGCCTTCACAACGCCTTCGATTTCTGAGTGATCATACTTGGTTTCGCCTTTTGAAAGTCCTGTATAAACTTCTTGCGGCACGATTCCATATTTTTTACCCATCGAAATCACATCGTGCGGCTCGCCACCTTGACTAAGGCTTGTTTTGCCTTGCATACGTACATATTTTACTGCTTTATCAAAATAAGCGTTGCGAGAAGTCCACATTTCTGCCAAATCTATATTTTTATCGAGTGCATTTTTTTTGTTGCGCATGATTTCAGATTCTAAGAAAGATTGCATCGAAAAACTCCAACAAGTCCCTGTACTTCCTTGGCTTTTTACGCTTGTTCCAGGTATTTGTTTTTCGGTCGAAAAACGATAATTTGAACCTTTTTTGTTCAAGGCATAAAAATCAACTTGTGCCGACAAAGATGATAAAACACTGAAAATCAGTGCAATAGCTAACATTTTTTTCATTATTTGAAATAATTTTGGTTAATAAATAAGTACGTATATAAATGATTTTATTTTGGAAAAACTTAGGGTAAAATTTAATCCACCAGCAACTCAAAGAGTGTTTCACTTTTATTTAGCAATTGATATTTTACTTTCATATCGTCCATACGTTGAATAAGGGCTACGGCATCTTCTGTACGTTTTACTTCGATACCGATTTGAGCAGGCCCTTTTTCTCGATTGTGTTTTCTGGTATATTCAAAATAAGAAATATCATCTTCTGGTCCGAGTGCGTTGTTCAAAAACTCCCTTAATGCACCTGGACGTTGCGGAAACTCTACAATAAAATACAATTTCAAACCTTCGTAAAGCAACGAACGTTCTTTGATTTCTTCCGTTCTCGTGATGTCATTATTTCCGCCACTGATAACACAAACTATATTTTTTCCTTTTATTTTGTCTTTATAAAAGTCTAAGGCTGAGATAGTTAGCGCACCAGCAGGCTCTGCGACGATTGCTTCTTCGTTGTACAACTGTAAAATAGTGGAGCAAACTTTACCTTCGGGGACAAGTATCATATCGTCTATTACGCTCTTACAAATCTCGAAAGTTTTGTCGCCAATTCTCTTCACAGCCGCACCATCTACAAACGGGTCTATTTTATCCAAAGCTACTACTTCGCCTTTTTTCAAAGATTCGGACATAGAAGGCGCACCAAGTGGCTCAACTCCAATAATCTTAGTCTTAGGCGACATTTGTCTAAAATAACTTCCTAATCCTGACACTAATCCACCGCCGCCAATTGCGATAAAAATATAATCTATCGTAACATCACAATCTTCCAAAATTTCAACACCAACCGTACCTTGTCCTTCTATAACTTTCTCATCATCAAAGGGATGTATATATGTTTTTTTATGCGTTTTCATAAAAACCTTAGCCTCATCTGCCGCTGCATCATACGTATCGCCTATCAAAACAATATCTACTTTGTCTTTTCCAAAAAACTTTACTTTGCTCACTTTTTGACCAGGCGTAGTGCTTGGCATAAAAATAGTGCCATGCACGCCCAACTTCCGACAAGCATAAGCCACACCTTGTGCATGATTTCCTGCACTTGCGCACACGATACCGTTTTTGAGTTCGTCTTGCGACATCGTGGACATTTTATTGTAAGCACCACGTATTTTATACGACCTAACTACTTGTAAATCTTCTCGTTTTAAATATAAATTACACCCATATATTTCTGACAAATTCAAATTGTGCATCAACGGTGTATGTAGCGCAACATTTTTCAAACGGACTTTCGCTTGATAGATATTTTCTACCGAAACTAACTTGCTTTTTTCTTTCATAACTCTTTAAGATCTTAGTCTATAACTAATAACAAAGGTAACGTATTTGTTCATTTAATACAAAATAAATCTAAATATTTAGACTATTTTAAATATGCCACATTTTAACACAATATTATCCTGCTTTAAAACTGAAAATACCAACAAATTAGTATAGCTTTGTTGTCTAATGTACAGCTAAGTTCCAGCTTGGCTGTATGGATTTTGTGTTAGTTTGTCGCAAGCTGGAGCTTCCGACTACACAGGCCAATTGTGTTCAGAAATTTTTTATTATTCATTATAGATGCGAATATTGGGTTAAAGGTGGTTACCAAACAGAGTTTGGTAAGTACAAAAATTCGTAAATTTCCATTTTTTAGGAATAGTTAGTACAAAAAACTAAGAAAATTGTATTTTCGGGATAAATTGTACGCCCAAACTCTGTTTGGGTACACTAATTAGGTTTTTAAAAATAAAAACAGAACATTGAGCTATTTTTAACCCAATATTCGCATTATAAATTATTCATTACATATATGTATCATATTTTAGACTTATCATTTTTAGGAAACAACGATACAATTGCCGCTTTTTTAGTAGAAACTTCCGCAGGATTAGTGCTGATAGAAAGTGGCCCACATTCCACTTTTGAAGTGCTAAAACAAGCAATACAAGCAAAAGGACACGAAATCGAAGATATAAAACACGTTTTTTTGTCGCACATTCATTTTGACCATGCTGGCGCAGCTTGGTGTTTTGCCGATTTGAGCGCAACCATTTATGTACATCCCGCAGGCGCAAAACATTTGGCTTCGCCCGAAAAATTGTATAATTCTGCCAAAATGATTTATGGCGAAAAAATGCAAATGCTTTGGGGCGACATGAATCCCATTGCTGAAAATCAGATTTATACACCTTCGCATGGCGAAAATATTACGATTGGCGACACCACTTTTGTGGCTTGGCATACGCCTGGTCATGCAGTGCATCATATCGCTTGGCAAATGGGCGAAAATCTTTTTGCAGGCGACGTAGCTGGTGTGAAAATAAAAGGCGGAATTGTAGTTCCTCCTTGTCCGCCACCTGATATTAATGTAGAACATTGGCTGGCTTCTATTGCTTTAATGCAGTCCTTGAATGTGAAAACCTTGCTT
>JANMGN010000361.1:0-11108 GCA_031374645.1 Chitinophagales bacterium
TAAGTAGGCGTTAAAATTTGGTTTATGTTATTTTGTCGTTGTGAAAAAAGTGATAAATAACTGACTATAAGGAAGTTATTTATTATTTTTTGAACAATCGACTTAAAAAAATAACATAAGCTAAATTAGCCTGAATACTTATCAGTTGTTTAGGTTATTTTGTAACGGCAAAAAAAATGTCAATTACTTCTATATGTTCACTTATCAAGTTTTTACCCAAAAATATAAATATGGATTTTTTACCTGTATATGAAACACTAAATTGCAACGGGACGCTGCTTAGTTTGGAAAAACCTATCGTGATGGGTATTTTGAATGTTACGCCTGATTCTTTTTTTGACGGTGGGAAATATTCTTCTGATGTATTGGTTTTGAGGCAGGTCGAAAAAATGCTTCAAGATGGTGCATCAATAATTGACATCGGAGGTGTTTCTACGAAGCCCAATGCTGTTTTTGTAAGCGAAACGGAGGAGATTTCACGTGTTTTGCCTGTTTTGGAAGCAATAAAAAAGGAGTTTTCGGAATCGCTTTTGTCAGTAGATACTTGGCGTTCAACGGTTGCAAAAGCGAGTGTAGAAGCTGGCGCAAGCCTTATCAATGATATTTCTGGTGGTCAATACGATGAGAATTTGTTTGAAATGGTCGGGAAATTACAAGTTCCTTTTGTGCTAATGCACATTAAAGGTACGCCCGAAACGATGCAAAATAATCCTACTTATAATAATTTGAAAGAAGAAATTTTAGCTTATTTTGTAGCAAAAATAGAAAAATTACGACAATTTGGTGTAAAAGATATTTTGATTGATGTAGGTTTTGGTTTCGGAAAAACTATTGATGACAATTATGATTTATTAAAAAATCTGCACGTTTTTAATCTTTTGGGCTTACCGCAATTGGTCGGAATTTCTCGTAAATCCATGATTTACAAGTATTTAGACATCACACCACAAGAAGCCCTAAGTGCAAGCTCCGCTTTGCATTTAGCTGCTTTGCAACAAGGCACAAAAATTTTGCGTGTACATGACGTGAAAGAAGCGGTAGAAATCGTAAAATTATTTGAAAAATTGAGATAAATAATTGCTTATCAAATACTTGTATTCATCATTATTCATTCATCATTCTTTAACTCTTCCAACAAGCTCTTCACTTTCTCAGCAATCAAATTCCTAATTTTGTTAAATTCTTCTCGTTCCATGTGTTTTGGGTCAGGAATTTGCCAATCCACAAAACGTTTTGCAGGCATCCAAGGACAAGCATCGCCGCAGCCCATCGTTACCACAGCATCGAAAGGCGCAAATGCCTCTACTTCTGCCAAAGACTTGCTATCGTGTGCAGAAAGGTCGTAAGCCAGCTCCGCCATTGCAGCAATTGCCTTCGGATTTACAACGCCCGACGGACGTGAGCCTGCCGAAAAAGCCTGTACTTCATCGCCGCCCAAAATCGTTGCTAATGCCTGCGCCATTTGGCTACGATTGGCATTTTCTATACATACAAAGAGGAGTTTTTTCATAAATAATTGCTTTAATTCTGGATTTTATTTGATGGTGTAAAGGTAGGTCAGAGAAAGGTTTTAATTTAGATTTTTTAGAAAAAATTAGAAAATTATTTTTTGAATGTTACTTAATACAAGCACTCGAGCTAAATTACTTTATTAAAGAACAAAAAAAACCACTCCAAATATTTTTTTTAGAGTGGTTTTTTTTTTACCTCGTCAGCGTTACTTCGCCGTTAAAATATTTGGTTTGTCCATCGATAAATTCAATTTACGCTACCCAAATAAATACGGCAGGATTCATAGGTTTTGTTCCGAGTGTTCCGTCCCAACCTTTTGGTAAATCGTTTATCAAAATATCTCTTTCTTGATAAACCATATCGCCCCATCGGTCAAAAATTCGGAATGATTTTATTTTTATAACCAATTTTGGATTTCCAAAAACAATCAATCTGTCATTTATATTGTCGTCATTTGGCGAAAACATAGTTGGTACGTAAATCGGGATAAAATGATCTATCAAAATATTGGTACTTTTTTCTGCTTCGCAACCATTTTCATTTTTCACTTTTATTTTGTAAATAATATCTTTTTTCGGCTGTATCACAATCGGGTCAAGGCATTTTTTACAACTTAAAACCGTATCAGGTGTCCATGTAATGTCTTTTATCGCTGGAAAATCAGGGATAAGTGTAGCTTTGAGTTGTACGTCGTCGCCAATTTTTACATTGTGAACATTAGCAATATTTAGCTTTAATTTTGCTGGGTCAGTGATTTTTACTTCTACCGTATCTTCACAACCTTTTGCATCTTGAACAATTGTTTTGTAGTTTCCAGCACGGAGATTAGTGTAAAAAATATTGGGAAAAAAGTTACCACCACCATCTACACTATAACTGAACGGAGGTGTTCCTCCACTTACTTTTTTAAATTCTATTGCGCCCAAACCGCCTGCACAAAGCGGATTTTTGGGCTGTACTTCCAAAAGCGCAGGTTTCAAACTTAGGACACTAACGGTATCTGTACTCGTACAAGCATTTTCCGTATTCGTAACAGTCAGTGAATAAATCGCTTCTGCGGTAACTTTCGCTTCGGTAGTCGTGTTGCCAGAAACAATTTGTCCGCCCGACCACAAGTAGGTAAATTTCGCACTTTTGCTTGATTTATTTCCGTTCAAAATCACATAACCTCTTTCACAATCAATCACGCCACCTAAACCTGCATCTGCAAAAGGTTTTACAATATCTTGATTTACAGGCACTTGTATTTTTATTTCACAATTATTTGTACTGTTATATACTTTGAAATTGTACGTTCCAGGATTTGTAACTTGCAAAATCGGATTTGTTCCAATTGTTTTTCCCGTAGGGTCAGACCAAGTATAAGTGAAATTTGCGCCTGTATCTGAGCCTTTGCTATCGAGTGTAACGGTTGTTTTTTCACAAGTCAAAACCTGTGGCGTAGCGACAATTGCTTTTGGTGCGCCCAGAAAAGTAACTTCCATTTCGTCGTTTGAAGTGCAACCTGTAACACTGTTTGTTACTTGTAATTTGTAAATACCTGCGCTTTTTACTGTTGCTTTTGGCTTGGTATCGTTTGTTACAATCGTACCATTTACAGTTGTCCATTGATAGACTAAGTTGTTTCCTGTTGCCGAACCTTGTGCCTCAATCGTAGGATTTTTACAATCCAATTCAATATTTATACCAGCGTTTACGGTCGGTCGAATCGTGTCTTGCGGAACATTTATGTTGGCTTTGCTTTGGCATTTATTTTTATCGTCAGTTATAATAAGTTCATAAATGCCAGGTCGATTGACTTGGATTTTCGCCTTTGTTTTATCAGAAATAATACTTGCGCCAGACCAAGAAAATTGTGCATTTCCAGTTGCTGTCGAAGTAGCCGAAATATCAACCTGCGTTTTTTTACAAGTCAAAGTATCTGGTTTTAAGGTCGTGATTTTGGGTAAAATTTTATTTACTTTTATATTTACAGTATCTTTATTTTGACAACCGTTATTTTTATTTGTAATCAATAAAAAATAATCGCCAGCTAAGTTTATTTTGGGCGAAAGCGTTTTTTCTCCACTCAAAATAAAACCGTTTTGAGTAGTCCAATTGTAAACAAAATCTGCTCCTTTGCTTGATTTATCGCCTTGTAAAGTCAAAATACTGTCTTGACAATTGATTTCGAGTTGTGCGCCAGCGTCTGTAATCGGAAGCACTTTATCTTCCAAAATGTCTGCATCAACACTACTTTCACATTCATTTATATTATTTTTAACCGTAATTTTATAAAGACCTTTTTTATCAACTAAAATTTGTAGGCTGTCTTTTTTCGTCAAAATATTTCCGTTTACGCTCGTCCAATTGAGTGTAAAATTAGTAGCTTTAAAAATTTTCGCTTCTACATTTATCTTTGTTTTTGCACAAGTCAAAACCTCTTTTATGATGTTAATTACAGGTTTTATGGTGTCAATATTGATCGTTTTTTCGATGTCTTTTACACAATTGTTATTGGGATTTGTAATTTGTAAAGTATAAACGCCAGCACTGTTCACAATTGGTTTCAACGTATTTTGTCCACTGACAAAATTACCACCATTTTTAGCCGTCCAAATAAAAGTAAGTCCTCCACCTTGCGAGCTTCCCGAGCCATCAAGCAATAAAGTAGTTGTTTTGCAATCCAAATCTCCATTGGTCAAAATTTCTACTTTCGGAACGTTTGCATCTTGCGTAATCGAAGTGCTATCCTTTGATTTACAGCCGTTTATCTTATTTCCTACCTCAAAATAATACTTTCCAGCATTATCGATTTTTATCGTTTTACCGTTTGTTGCGCCTACAATATTACCGTTTGAAGTAGTCCATATATAAATAAAATCTGCGATATTTCCGTTTGTAGCCGTTCCTGTGAGCGTTAAATTTTTAACAACACAAGTCAAATTTCCGTCTGAACCAGCATCAACAACTGGCGTGATTACGTCTTTTATAACTGTAATTTGTGCTGTACTTGGGCAAAAATTCACTGTATCTGTCACGACCAATTGATAATTTCCAGGCTGATTAATGATAGGCTCGAGTGTAGTGCCGTCTTTGATAATTCCATTCGGCGGAGTATTCCAAATAAAGGTATAAAAACCAGAATTGGCACTCGCTTTTCCTTTTAATTTTAAACTTAAATTACGACAATTCAGCGTATCCGTTTTAGAAATATCCGCTTGCGGTTTTACAATATCTTGCTCAATCGTCACGGTATTTTTAGCAGCACAATTCGTTTTCGTGTTGGTAATCGTGATGGAATAAACACCAGGTAGTTTTACCAAAGGCGACAAAGGATTTGCATTAGAAACAATCGCTGCGGTAGGAATATTCCAAGCAAATTGGAAGTTTGCGCCTTGTGAAGAAGCCGAAGCGTTCACTGCCGTAACAGTATTTTTACAATTCAAAATGGCAGGTTTCGCAATAGCGACCGTTGGCAAAATCGTGTCTTGCGTAATCGTAACGGTAGAAGTTGCCTCACATTGATTTGCCGAATTATATACTTTCAAGGTATAAGTTCCGCCTTTGTTCACTTTTGGTGTGAGCGTATTTGCGCCAGAAACGATATTGCCGCCCAAAGTTGTCCAGCTGTACGTAATAGTTGCTCCTGCGCTTGCCACTCCTTTCAAATCTACTGTTTTGACCGTACAATTGAGTTCAGCCGTTGCGCCTGCGCTTGCTGTAGGAATATTCGCATCTTTCAACACCTTTACGGTGATGCTATCTTTGCAAAGACTTATCGTATCGGTCAAAATTAACTTATAGTCTCCCGAATTATCTATTTTTGGTTTTAAGGTAGTTGCGCCCGAAACAATATTTCCTCCTGCGCTCACAATCCATTGATAATTAGCATTTTGTATTTTTGTAGAAGCCGAAGCATCGAGTATTGTCGTAGGTTGCGTACAAGTCAAAAGCGTAGGTGCAGCTACATTTGGCACTGGCGTATTGTAATTTTCTAAAACCGTAATTGACGTATCTCGCTCGCAACCGTTTTGTGTATTTTTTATTTTTAAAACATAAATACCAGCTTTATTTATGACAGGCGTAAGCGTAGTTGCGCCCGAAACGATGCCATTTGCATTATTTGTCCATAAATAAGTAAAGTTTGCGCCCAAAGAAGAGCCTGCACCATTCAAAGTAGCCGAAGGATTTGCACAATTCAATAATTTAGGTTTTGCAACAACGATTGTTGGTTTTATGCGGTTATCAACGACCTCTACCGTAGCATTTCCTTCACAACCATTTACTGTGTTTTTTACTTTTAAATTATATGTACCAGGCTTATTTACAGTTGGTTGTAATGTATTTTGACCAGAAGAAAACGCTCCGTTTGGTGTTGTCCAAGTGAATGTAAATTGTGTGCCAGTCGAAGAACCTGAACCATCGAGCTGAACTGTTGCGACGTTGCAATCAATAATTTTTTGTGTACCAGCATTTGCAATAGGTACATTTTGGTCTAAAGTAACATTCGTCGAAGAGCTATCTTTACAGCCTGTTTGCGTGTTTGTAATTATCAATTTATAAGTACCAACTTGTGAAACGCTTGGCGTAGCTGTATTTCCGCCACTACCATTTGGAACATTTCCACCAGGCCCTTTCCACTGATAAACATACTGGAAGCCTGAACTTCCACTTCCTTCCAACTGAACCGTTGCACTTGTACAACTGATTATTTTTGCCGCACCAGCATTTACAGTTGGTAAAACAATATTTTGTTGCACATTTACATTTGAAATAGCTGTACAAGCATTATCTGTATTGGTAACGACCAAGGAATAAGTGCCACCTTTGTCTATTGTTGGCGAAGAAGTCGTTGCGCCAGAAACGATATTTCCATTGGTAGTTGTCCACTGATAAGTATAAATAGCTCCTGTACTCGAACCATTTGAGCTGAGCGAAGTTTGCAATACGGTACAACTCAAATCTGAACTGGATTGCGCTGCCGCAAAAGGCACTATACGATTGTCAATCACGGTGACTGCTGCACTTGCAGTACAGCCGTTTGTCGTATTCTTTACCGTCAAAGTATAAACTGCCGCCTGTGCGACTGTAAGTTGAATACTTCCATTTGCAAAAATAAATACATTATTAGTTGCTGTCCAATTGTAAATAATATTTGCACCTGTACTTGACCCTGTGCCATTTAAGATAGCTTGTGGCTGTGCGCAAGTAAGTGGAGTAGGCGCAGCTACGGTCGCAAAAGGTAAAACTTTATCCTCAAAAACAGCTACCGAAAAAATAGCTTGACAACCATTCGCAGAGTTGATAACTGCCAAATTGTATATTCCAGCTTTGTCCACACTTGGCGAAACGGTCGTTGAGCCAGCCGTAATATTTCCGTTAGGAGTGGTCCAACTGTATAAATATGAACCACCATTTGTGGCAGAACCAAAAATAGTTACAACGGAATTGGTACAAGTCAAAAGCGCAGGTGTTCCCAAACTTACAATTGGTAAAATTTTATCATCACTGACAATAACTGTTTTTGAATTTACACAACCATTGGTCGTATTGGTAATATTTAAAGTATAAGCTCCACCAACTGAAATCAAAGGTTTTAGCGTACTATTATTACTGTAACTATTTGGGCCTGTCCAGTTGTAGGTAAAATTTCCACCTTGCGAAGAACCCGAGCCATCAATTTCGATAGCTGGATTATTACAGTTGATTGCGCCCGAAGGTATTGCAGTTACCGTAGGTGCTTGGTTATCTGAGCCGATAATTACTTGGTCACTTGTTGTACAACCATTTGTGGCATTAGTAACGGTCACATTGTACGTGCCGCCTTGATTAACGGTAATATTTTGTAAACTACTACTCGAAGTAATGTTTCCGCCAACGGTTGTCCATTGGAAAACTAAGTTTGTTCCGCTTGTAACATTCACACCAAGCGAAATAGTAGGAACGTTACAAGTTATTGTACCTGAGCCAGTTATGTTTGCTATGGGTTTTATTTTGTCTTCTGAAATGACGACTTGCGCTGTTTTTATACAGCCTGTTGTCGTATTGGTTACGGTCAAAATATAAGTACCAGCTTTGTCAATCGTAGGCGTTAAAGTTGTTCCGCCACCAAGTATATTTCCACCGTTTGTAGCACTCCAATTGTAGCTAAAATTTGCGCCAACGCTCGAGCCAGCTCCATTCAAAGTCAAAGTAGCGTTGTAACAATTCAAAGTTTGCGGATTTCCTGCTACTGCATTCGGAGGTGTTTTATCCTCATCGACCGTTACAGTAGCCGTTTTCGTACAACCATTTGTAGTATTTGTAACTGTTATGGTATAAATGCCACCTACGTTTACCATCGGATTTGTAGTAGTATTAGTAAAACCACTTGGCCCAGACCAATTGTACGTAAAATTTGCGCCCGAACTCGAAGCACTTGCATCAAGCGTAGCTGTCAGGTTATTACAATCAATTTTTGTAGGAGGAGCGATAACTGCAGTTGGCAGAACTTTATCTTCGGTAACTATAACTTGCGCCGTTTCTTTACAACCATTTGTAGTATTCGTAACGGTCAAAATATAAGTACCTGCGGCATTGACCGTTGGCGTGAGCGAAGTACCTCCGCCTGTAATTCCAGGCCCAGACCAAGCATAAGTCAGTGCTGTTCCGCCGCCAGCTGTTCCTGTCAAAGTTACCACCGAATTGTAACAATTTATCAGTGTAGGATTTCCAGCATTTGCCGTAGGATTTGTTTTATCTTCCGAAATAGTCACACTTGCCGTTTTTTTACAACCATTATCAGCATTTGTAACAGTAATGGTAAAAATACCAGGTGTAGTAACTGTTTGTGTAGGTGTTGTAGCATTATTATTCCAAAGATAGGTCAAATTGGTGCCGCCAGTAGCATTTCCGCCAATTGTTACTTGTCCGTTGTTGTAACAATTTAGTGTTTGAGGCGACATATTTGCTGGCGTAGGTTCTACAATATTTTGTGTAACCGTTACACTTTTTATTTTTTTACAACCATTGTCATTATTGGTTACGGTTAAACTGTAAGTGCCTGGACTACTCACATTAGGAGGAATTAAACTGGTAGAACTCAGCCCTGGCCCAGCCCAATTGTAACTGAAATTTGCACCTGTACTCGTACCTGTTGGGTCGAGTGCGATACTTGAATTATTGTTGCAATTCAGCTCCATAGGCGGTGCAATCATTGCAATTGGGTCGTTTTTATCTTCGGGAACAACCACTGTTTTGGTATCTTTACAACCATTTACACTATTGGTAACTGTTACTGTATAAGTGCCTCCTACGGAAATAGTAGGATTTGCGCCAGAGCCGCTTGGTGTCCAAGTATAAACTAAATTTGAGCCTGTTGTGGAAGTTGTTATAGTAGGTGTTGGTGTAAAACAATTTACAGTCACAGGCGCAATAGGGTTCATTACAGGTGGTGTAATATCTTCCGAAATGACTACATCATCGGTTTTTGTACAGCCATTTGTGGTATTTGTAACGGTAATCGTGTAAGTACCAGGTGTAGTGACGGTTTGAGTTGCGTTTGTATTCGTAGGATTACTCCAATTGTAGGTAAAATTTGAACCAGAACTCGAAGCTCCGCCAATTGTTACGCTCTGATTGTTTATACAATTTAATATTTTATCAGTACCAGCATCTGCCGTTGGCAAAATTTTGTCTTCATTTACCGTAACAGAAGCCGTTTTTTTACAACCATTATCTGTATTGGTAACGGTCAAAATATAAGTTCCAGTAGCATTTACAGTAGGCGATAAAGTAGTTCCTCCGCCTGTAATTCCTGCACCCGACCAATTGTAGGTAAAATTTGGTCCTACATCAGAACCAGCTCCACTGAGTGAAATACTCGGATTTCCGCACGTAATTAAAGGTGGTGCTACGGCTACGGCAGTTGGTAAAACTGTATTTTGTAGCACATTGACAGTAGCTATTTCAGTACAGCCATTTGCGGCATTTGTAACTGTCAAGGTATATGTTCCACCTGCATTTACCGTAGGCGATAAAGTAGTTCCTCCGCCTGTAATACCTGCGCCCGACCAATTGTATGAAATACCTGCACCTGCCGATGAGCCAGTTCCATTCAGCGTAACCGTTGGCGTATTACACGTAACGGTCACATTTGCTACGGCTACGGCTGTTGGTAAAGTATTGTTGGCAGCAACAGTAACTCTTGCTGTATCTTGACAACCTTTGCTGTCTGTAACGGTCAAAATATAAGTACCTGCGACAGCTCCGCTTAGATTTTGAGTAGTCGCTCCGTTGCTCCATAAAAAAGTATAAGTAGGTGTTCCTCCTGTGACATTTATTGTACCTGTTCCTTGCGTAACGCAAGTTTGTGCCGTAGATGCTGTTGCAGTTGCAACCAAAACGGGCGGCTGTGTAATAGTTTCCGTCTTTACTTTTTTACAACCAATATTGTCTGTAACTGTAACCGTATAAGTGCCTGGCGCTAAGTTAGTTACGTTTTGGCTTGCGGCATTTCCAGCATTTGCACTCCATAAATAAGTATAAGAAAAAGGTGCGACACCTCCTGTCATATTAGATAGCGAAATCGTACCATTATTGACATTATTACAGTCTATATTGGTTTTTGTTGTAGTCGCATCAGGATTAGATTGTTGCACATTTGATGTTCCCAAAAATGTCCCTTCGCAAGGCGAACCAGGGTTTTTTACATTAGAAATGGCGTACGTACCAGCTTGTGTAACGGTTAAAACGTAAGGTGTAGAATTTACTGTAATTGGTGCTTGGGCTACGCCATTTATGGTATAAGTAAGCGACCAAGGCGGCGTACCTGTAAAATTGATAGTCAAATTAGTATTTCCACCAGCACAAAGCGCAGCTGAGGCCGTTGTCAAATCAGCAGTAGGAATATCTTTTACGGTTACTTTTGCCGTTTTTGTTTTGATATGTCCACAAAAATCTGTTACAGTAACCGTATAATTAGTTATAGTTGGTAATGCTCCAGCGTTAAAAGTATTTGGATTTCCGCTTCCCGAAGGCGACCAAGCGTAAGTATAAGGCGGAAAACCACCAGTTACGACAGGCGCAAGATTTACGGTTGTATTGGGGCAAACGGTAACATCGCTTAATGCAACGACCAAAGGAGAATCTTTGATAACCAATTCGTAAGGTGCACATTTGCAGCCTTCATTTACAGTTATTTTTATGATTTCATCGCTTTCAGATACTTGATCTAATAAAACAGTAATAGGAATTTCGATACAATCTTGCCCAGAAGGAATAGTGGCGGAAGTCCCAAAAGGCGTATAATCCACCCCAGAAGTAGCCGTAGAACCTGTAAAAGTCCAAGTGATATTTTTAGGAATGGTATTATCGGCACCAGGAGGACGGCAGATTTTCAAAACACCATTTTCGCAACCTTCTTTTACCTCGTTACTCGTAGGAGTTGTAGCATTATAAACACTTGGAATAACATAAGTATCTGCATTGAAAGAACCTGCTTTCAGGAAGACCGCAGAGTCTAAAATTTTATCAATTGCATCTCCAATAATTAGTCGTATATGGTAGGTTTGGCAAGTCTGAAGTGTAGGAGATGTTGCGGTCAAAACATGGGTAAAACCATTAAAAACACATTC
>JANMGN010000449.1:0-3906 GCA_031374645.1 Chitinophagales bacterium
TAACCCCTAATTTGATTAGGTTTTCCGTTTATATGAATAGATTTGGGGAAAATAGTGAAAAAATGGCAAAAATACTGAGGGAGGGGTATATCAAATCAGACTTTGACAAAAAAGCCAAATTAGACTTAAAAAGAAAATAAACTGGATTTTGACAAAATAAAATGCACAATTACGTGTTGAAGAAAAAAAAAAAAAAAAAGAAATGGCAGCCGAGAACACCGCACTCACGCCAACCCGCCGCCAAAAGCCCACGCTCAAACCTCAACAGGCGGCGGGTATGCGTGAGTGCAAACGTTCTTTGCAATGCCTAAGGCATAGCAAAGAACAAGCGCACTGCCAAAGCCCTCGGAACACATCTTTCTGAGACTAGGCACTGCAAAGAACTCTGCACTGCCGCAAAGCAGGACTGCCTTCGGCAGTGCGCTTGTTGTCAGCAACTACAAACTAAACAGCTGATTATCAATTAATTGCGATAGACAAACGCAACGTAAGAACAAATTTATTAGTCTATCCTTGAAAATTGTCCTACGGACGAATTTTCGGCGGACAGACTAACAAATTTGTATTTTTAAATTAAATTAGACAGCGAAACGGACGGACTAACGAACAATTTAATTCGATTTGCTGACAACGATGGCTAAAAACAAGTATAATAAGCTGATAAACAAGTGATTACGAGCTAACAAGAAAATAATAATTGATAGATTTTCCTTGAAAGCCATACGGCAAGAATTTGTATTTCGTCCATACAAAAAATATAACAAATTGATTAACAGTTAATTACGAAGCTATAACAAAACAAAAATTGACAAAATTTTTCTTGTAATATACTAAAATATAAATATATGATGGATTTACTAATAAATATTCTTGCATCGTTTGCAGTAATTATTATACTTACATTTTTGAAAGATTTTGTTCTTCCAATAATCAAGGCTAAGTTATATGATGAACCTAATATTAGTGGAGAGTGGAATTATTACTATTCAATTCAAGATAATGCTGAACCCGTAGGAAAAATTAATTTTAGACAATTTGGAAAAAAGATTAGCGGAGTATGTGAAATCCATAAATCAAGAAATGCCAATGAGCCTACAAATAAGAAATACTCTGTCAAAGGCATTTTTAAATCAGGAAGATTAGTTGCAACTTACGAAAATGTAAATACACAAGGCTACTCTATTGGTGTTATTTATTTAATGCTTTCATCTGATGGTAGTAAATTTATTGGTAAAGTGATGTACTATAATCCCGAAACGAATAAAACGGAAGCGTATGACTTACAATTATCCAAATAGGCTTAAAATCTTTAAGATTATTTGATGTTATATTTTACATTACAGAATACAATAATATTTACGAAAGATTGGAATTTTAGTTGAAGCAAAAAAACATAATAACTTGATTAGCAAGTGATTATCAGCCAATAAGAAAATAATAATTAACAGGTTTCCCCTAAAAGCTATATGCAAAATTTGTACTTTTTGTGCATTCATAATAACATGTAACAAGCTGATTAACAAGCAATTACGGCGGAAAAAATAAAAAAAGCTGACAACAACGCATCTACGAAAATGCCGCCTAAATGGGCGGCACTTCGTAGATGCCACCGTTCTTTGCAACTAAAACGCATTATGCTGATTATCAGTAGATTGCAATAGAAAAATAGAAAATATATACTCTTTATATTTAACTCAAATAATTATTTTCTAACTCAATTTTTGTTTATTATGAAAAAAATATTAAGACATCTATTAACAATTTTGGCATTGATATTATTATCAAGTAGCCAAATATTTGCACAACTTTACGAAGTACCTCTGGAAGAAAAAGTTCGCAATTCCGAACTAATAATTCAAGGACAGGTACAAGGGAAATCAAGAACTGTGAAAGATAAAAATGGTGACATTTTTACATTGCACAAAGTAAAAGTAGAAGCCTTGCTAAAAGGCAAACTTACCAATGAATTTGTTGAAGTTATTACCTACGGTGGCGAAACAGACGAAGAAATTATAAATTATTCACATTTTTTGACTTTGCATGAAAATGACAATGGTATTTTTATGCTTTTTAACGATACAAATATTGAAAATTCGGGAAGCAATATTTTTAGTATCTATGCAGATAGTCAAGGATTTATTGAATTTTCAAAGACAGAAACAGAATTCACTTATGCAAAAGACCCATTTCACGAATATCGAAGTATTATCAAAGATTTGTATGACCCAATAGAAAAGATTACAAACCAAAAATACATAGTAATAGATGGCAGTTTATCACAGTCATTGCGTACTGGTATTAGATACAATTTTAAGGATATTACTTTTGGCGAAGGTGGTATAAAATTTAATATTTACGTCAACTCTATCTTTGATGAAATTAAACTGTATTCTTCTGGAATTGTAATAGACTATAATACAATTACTTATGGCGAATTTTTAATTAAAAATAAAAAAATTACGCTTAATAATGTAGGTATTTCTGCACTTTCAGGATACAAGATATTTACAAATGATATATCATCATCAAAGTTGAAGATTGAAGTTAGTTCAAATGGAAATCTTGGAGAACTAATAACAATTGGTTCAGAAGAACAACTTTTAGCAAGTGGTCAGATTGCGATAGCAAATCTAAACTCAAACCCTGACGTAACTTTTGATATTGAAGAAATGCAATTACTGAATACTTACTACGCCAACAATGCAGTAGGTAATTTTAGTAAGGTAATTGTAAATGGCAATTTTCAAGTGCTTCCGGTAGTACCAGTTATTACGTCAATAGTCCCACTTACCGTTTCCGCAGGGACTAACGATACAATTACCATTAAAGGGACTGGATTTGGAGCAACACAAGGTAAATCTTATGTAGAATTTACAAATGCTTACGAAGGTATTGCATTCGGTGTACAGTGGTTTCAACCTTTACTTACAGATTATTTAAAATGGTCAGATGTTGAAATTAGGGTAAGAGTACCCAGTATTGGACTTGGTGTTAATTTTGAGCAATATGCAGGAACAGGAAAAATAAGAGTTAAGGCTGGCGGTTCTACTACCCAAAGTACAGACATATTAACTGTAAAATACGCAGTAGATAATAGAGATGACCTAAACAAAACTAATCCAAGCAGAAGAAAAACTAGACTTGTTGGAGATTATGGACAATACACAGGCTATACTTTGTATTACGATACTGACTTTAAAGCATTAAAAGGTGCAGTTCCTGCATTTGAACGCGCATTATGTACTTGGATAAAAACAAGCAACGTAAATTTCAGAGTTGTTCAAGATACAATGCTCATTCCAACCTATCTTAGACCTTATAAGTGTAAGATTTCTCTGACTAATACATTTCCTTCTGGTGTATCAAGTTCTACCAAAGCCCAAACAATTAAAAATTATAGTGGCTGTACTAATAGTGCAGGATTAGTAATTGCCACATTAAAGTCTTTCGAAATTCGGTTCAGAAAATCCGCTAATTGGTATTTAGATCTTCAATTTGATAGTACACTACCCAGTACTTATTGGGAGAAAAATCCTGATTTGGAGAGTTTTGTATTACACGAACTTGGACATGCTCAACTACTTTTACATTCAAATAATCAAGATGTAATGAATTGGGAGATAGTTAATCCAAGAAGAAGTCCAAAACCATATGATACCGAAGGGGCGAACTATATCAAAAATATAAGTATTATCAATCAACCTCAATCTAGTGTATTAGATATGAAATGCTCTAGGTATTAGAATCGCTTTGCTTGTAAAATTTATTAGTATCATATCCAGCAAATTTCCAAATAAAAGGTTTAGCCAAGTTGGTATTGAAATATTGAATATAAAGTTCAATTTTGACTTTGAGTTCGTCTTTACTTTTACAAGAAAGATCTTTCAAAAGATTTCTTTGTAATAA
>JANMGN010000133.1:0-6269 GCA_031374645.1 Chitinophagales bacterium
CCTTTTGGTGGCGTTTGGGAAAAATTAGCGCAAGTTGTAGCAATAGAAGCACATGGGAATTGCTCATTAGGACATAGTGTAAATGGAACAGTTGGAAGTGAAAGTTTAAGAAGAATTCAAGAAGTTTTAAATAGACTAGAACATAATCCCAAAGGCGAAATCAAAGTAAAACCAAATTGGAAAGAAGAACTTGACTACATACTTAAAGGCGGCGGAGAACTAATTCCTGTGAGCGTTACTTGTGATATTTTTATTCATAATGAGGAAACGAATACAAAATATGCGTTTGAAATAAAGAGGCCACTGCCTAACAGCGACCAAACAAAAGTAAGTAAAGAAAAAATATTGAAACTTTTAGCGATGAATCCCAAACAAGTGAATTTTGCTTACTACGCACTTGCCTATAACCCTTATGGAAAGAAAAAGGATTATAAATGGACTTTTCCTATGCGTTGGTTCAATATGCACGAAGACGAATCGGTTTTAATTGGCGATGAATTTTGGGACTTAATTGGCGGAGAAGGAACTTACGAATCTTTTATTTCAGAAGTAAATAAACTCGGTGCGGCATATAGAGAACGTATTTACAAAGAGTTTTTGGAAATTGAACCACCTCATACTTTTGATAACTCACCACTGAAATAGGAAAATGGAAAAAGCAAAATTTACATTTATTGACCTATTTTCGGGAATTGGTGGTTTCAGAATGGCACTCGAAAACAACGGAGGCGAATGTCTGCATTTTAGCGAAATCAGTGCTGATGCTGTAACTGCTTATTGTGCAAACTCTAAGGAACCAATCGAAAAAAATTTAGGTGACATTACAAAAATCAAAAAATTACCTCCACATAATATTTTGACAGCAGGAGTTCCTTGTCAAAGTTGGTCAATTGCTGGTAGAAATCTTGGTTTCGATGATGACAGAGGACAACTTTGGAATGATACTATTTTTTTATTAAATCAGTCAAAACCAGATACTTTCATTTTTGAAAATGTAAAAGGTTTGGTTGATCCAAGAAATAAAAAAGCCTTGACTTATATTTTGGAACGTATAAAAGAAGCGGGATATACTGCTAATTATTATGTTCTCAACTCTTTTGACTACGGTGTTCCGCAAAATAGAATCAGAATTTATATTGTAGGTTTTAAGGATAAAAAATTTGCAGACAAATTCAGACTGCCGAAACCACTTGAGAAAAAAATAAAGTTAGCAGATATTTTATTTGATTTCAATGAAAAAATCTTTAAAAATACAAATGATATATCAAGAGATTTATTTGGCGAAGTTATTACTCAAAAAAGTATGAGTTTATCAACCAGCAACGGTTTAAATGATTATTTCCTTTTTAATGATTTACGAAATGGACACTCAACTATTCATTCTTGGGATATTTTAGAAACAACCGAAAGACAAAAGCAAATTTGCTATTTATTGCTTAAAAACAGGCGTAAAAGTGCTTATGGCGATTTAGATGGAAACCCCTTATCTCTCTTCCATTTTCAAGGTTTAGATAAATCTATTACTGAAAAAGAATTAGAAGAGTTGGTGAGCCTAAAAATTTTAAAAAAAGAATACTATACTTTTAAAATCGACAAATCTAAAATTAATGATTTAACAGAAGATGAAAATCTTTTATTAAGTCTTTGTGAAACCGACTTTTTAGTAATGGATAAATTGAAAGTCGATAGAGATGTAAAAGTTAAAAAAATTTCTATTTCAAAAACAGTTCTTCCGCTTATTGAGCAAGGTATTCTAATAAGCCAAGAAGAAAGATATGATTTTAAGAATACTAAAATAAGTACGGGACTTTATGGTGTAAATAGAATTTTCTTACCAACTTCAAACATTTTCCCAACGCTTGTTGCAAGTGATACTAATGATTTTGTATCTACAAAAGTAATAAATGCGAAAAATGAAATAGACCATAAAGAGCAATTCATTGAAAAAATTTATAAAAAAGAAGACTATCGAAGAATTACGAAAGAAGAAGCCTGTATGATACAAGGTTTCCCGAAGGATTACATTTTACCAGAAAACAGAGCAAGATGGATGAAATTAGTTGGCAATAGCGTTTCAGTTCCAGTTATAGAAATGTTGGGAAAAGCTATTTTAGATACAGGAGTTTTTGATATAAAACCAGAGATTAAGTTTGATAAACTCAAAAGCCAAAGTTTACCAAAACAACAACATCAAACAATTTAAAACCACAACAAACTTTTAATTATTTTGTAAAAAACTATAAGAGAATACAACGAAGCAATAGCAAATTGCAAAGACATTTTTATGAAAAAAACGATTGATTATGGTACTGCGTGGCGTATTTTACGCCCTTCGAGTATCACAGACCAATTGTTTATCAAGGCACGTAGAATTAGGAGTATCGAAGAAAAAGGCTCGCAACGTGTAGCAGATTCTATCGAAGACGAGTACAAAGGCTTGGTAAATTACAGCATTTTGGCGATTATACAACTGCAAATGCCAGATGATGCACCTACCGAAATACAGCCTTCGCTCGTAGAACAACTTTATGACGAACAAATCACTATTACTCGTGATTTGATGGTAGCGAAAAACTCAGATTATGGCGAAGTTTGGCGTGATATGCGTGTGAGTTCAATTACGGATTTGATTTTGCAAAAATTATATCGCATCAAACAAATTGAAGATCACGATGGAAAAACAATTATTTCCGAAGGACTTGATGCTAATTTCCGTGATATTATCAATTATGCTGTATTTTCATTGATAAAAATGAATTAAGTAGTTGCGCTACAATAAGCCCAAAATATATAAAAAATGTCCACAGAAATAATAATTATTTTATTGTTAATCGTTGCAAACGGAGTTTTTGCAATGTCAGAAATCGCTATCGTATCTGCCCGAAGAATCAGGCTGCAAAAGTTAGCCGACAAAGGAAGTCTTGGCGCAAAAACTGCCTTGCAACTTGCCGCAGAACCCAACAAATTACTCGCTGTCGTGCAGTTTGGAATCACGCTTATCAGCATGATAACAGGTGTTTTTGGAGGTAATGCTATCGCTGAAAAACTCAAACCAAGCATCGCCCAAATTCCTTCGCTCGAGCCTTACGCAGCTACCGTGAGTTTGGCGATTGTTGTCATTATTATTACTTTTTTGTCGCTGATTATCGGAGAGTTAGTACCGAAACGAATTGGTATGACAAATCCCGAAGCGATAGCGGTAAAATTAGCTCCTTTGATGCTGATTGTGAGCAAAATAGGTAGTCCATTTGTTTGGATTTTGAGCAAAACGACCGAATTGATTTTACGTATTTTAGGCTTAAATAAAATACGAGAACAAGCCGTTACAGAGGAAGAAATCAAGGCACTTATCGAAGAAGGCACACAAGGCGGGCATTTTGAGCTGACCGAACAAAAAATGGTAGAGCAAGTTTTTCGTATGGCGGATAAGCGTGTAGATGAACTCATGCAGCCACGTATGGAAGTCGTTTATCTTGATGTAAATAATACTTGGGCTGAAAATATCGCTGTTATTCAACAAGATACACATTCAAATTATCCTATATGTGAAGATAGTTTGGATAATGTAGTTGGTATTTTGAATATGAAAGATTTGGTCTGCTATCAACTCGAAAAACCTGCTACGGTCGAAACATTGCGTGAATTGGCAATAGAACCGCTTTATGTTCCTGAAAATATGCGTGCTTTTTCTTTACTCGAAATGATGCGAGAAGAAAGCACTTATTTTGCGCTTGTGATAGATGAATTTGGTGCAGTACAAGGTGCAGTTACGATGAATAATGTTTTGCAAGAAATTGCCGAAAACTCCACCGAAGCGCCTGCACACGAAGAAGATAACCGAATAGTTAGGCGTGAAGATGGCTCTTTTTTGATAGACGGAATGACGCAGCGTGATTATTTCAAAGATTATTTCCACCTTTCAGAATTGCCCAACGAAGACGACTACAATACTATTGCTGGCCTGATTATCAACGGTTTAAAATACATTCCCGAAACTGGTGAGCTGTACCAATGGAACAATTATCGTTTTGAAATCATAGATATGGACGGTAATCGGATTGATAAAATTTTATTGGTAGTTGAGTAGAAAATATGGTTTATTTCTGTATTGCGTATGGAAGTCCACCTGTATTTTATTGATTTCATCCATGATTTTGATGAATATAAAACAAAAAATTAAAAATAGAATGAATAAAAAGCTAAAATTAGGACTGACTTTATTTTTTATCGGGCTACTTGGCATATTAACAATGCTGACCATAACAATTCCGCTTGACAGTTTTCCAAAAGAAGTTTTAGAAAAAATATCGCCACAAACGCTCAAATATTTAGTGTTGATTAATCCAACGCTTTTTTTGTTAATTGCCATTGCGGTTGGCACGGCGCTTTACGACAAAGTTGGGCTCTCCGTTCCGACGATTTCTTCGATACTGAAAATAGAAGATGCTAAAATAAAATTTATTGACCAGATAAAATTTGGCATTTTACTTGGTTTACTTACGGGTATTTTAACAACTATCGTTGGACTTACTTTTAAATCTTCAATTCCACAAGAGCTTATTGAGGTTGGAAATAAAATAAAAGTAACAACACTTGCAAGGTTTGCTTATGGTGGATTGACAGAAGAACTTTTGATGCGCTTCGGTTTTATGACGCTAATCGTTTGGGCAATTTTCAAAATAAGCAAAAAATTAGATAATGCGACCTATTGGATAGCGATTATTTTAGCAAGCGTTCTATTTGCAGTAGGACATTTTCCTATTGTTTTTAGCACAGTAAAAAGTCCAACGATTGAGTTACTCGCCTATGTGTTAATCGGAAATTCAATTGCAGGACTATTTTTTGGTTGGTTGTACTGGAAAAAAGGGCTTGAAGCAGCATTTATAGGACACATTTTTGCTCATATAGCCATGATAATTGGAGAGCAAGTATTTCAACTTCAATAACAAAATTAGTTACACCAAACAAAAATAGCCTCCTTCCTTTCGGAAAGAGGCTATTTTATTTATATGTAAAAGCAAACCTTAGTTTGCTTTTACCCAACGTTGTACACGTTTTTCGCCATCAGCACTTTGTAACGTAATGAAATAAACACCATTATTTAGGCTTTCTACTTCATTAAAAGTATTTTGGTAAAAACCAGAAGTTACGTTATTATTTTACAACGACTTCCCTTTAAAAAAATTATGATTATTTTAGCCCAACTACTTATGTGGATAAATAAACGCTACTATTTGTTTTTTCGTTTCATTATGTTATTAAAAAAACGCCTAACTTTCACTACGAAAATTAGGCGTTTTTTTGACTAAATTAGCTGAAATTACTTCACCGCTACAACAGTAAAGCCTAAATCGAACTCATCGTAGATAGTTTTGTCGCCAAGACCATCAAAGAAAGAACCTGAACCATACTTGATACCAAAATCTCCACGGTCAATTGTTAATTTACCAGTAGTCGTTTTACCACCGTTTGCATCAGCTACATTTGCAAAGAATTTTACTTCTTTTGTAACATCTTTGATAGTCAAGTTTGCAGTAACTTTGTAGTTACCTTTAGTATCCTGTGGAGCAACTTTTGTTACCACCAACTTAGCAGTCTTGTACTTTTCAGTACCAAAAAAATCATCAGCTTTTAAGTGACCTACCAATTTGTCAGCATACTCGCCGCTCAAATCCGTACAAGTCATGTTATTCATTTCGATTTCGATATTTCCACCTGTCAAAACACCGTTGTCTGTGAATGTAAATTGACCATTACGGATAGCAATTTTACCTTCGTGTGAGCCAGTTACTTTGTAACCTTTCCAAGTTACTGTACTTGCACTTTGGTTTACTTTGTAAGTTACGTCGCCAATAATTGCGAAAGACATACTCAAAACAGCCAAAGCTGCGATAGCGATTGATAATACTTTTTTCATTTTTACTATTTTTTTTTAATTATAAATACTTGTTTACATACTACACAAACGAATTGCTTCGTGAAATATTCTACAAATGTATGTACATACATCTAATTTTACAAATGCTTTAAATAAACTTTAACTATATGTCATTTTTTTAGGATTTTCTTAGGAGAAATAAAGATATTAAAAAAAAGTGAAATAAAGTGAGCAAAGTTTGTCGTATTTAAAAAAATGTTCTAAATTTGACTTATTATTCTATATTTTAAAGAAAATACTTGGGTAATCTACACAAACAAACAGATTTTCAAGCTACACTATGACTGAAAACAACAACTACGAAACACACATCGAACAGGAAACCATTTGG
>JANMGN010000504.1:0-2490 GCA_031374645.1 Chitinophagales bacterium
GTTGGAGTGAAATAGGGAGTAACGCTATGACTTCAATCATCCAATTAAAGGTTAATAATCAATGGGATAGTTTTTGGAAAATGGCCGCTTAATCATAACCTATTTTCTATCACTTAATATTTTACAGTAAGATATTTTTCAAAACTAACCATCGTATTTTTTAGGTGCAGCGGTTTATGATAGTTTTCTGCTTCGTTGTTGCGTGGTAGGGTATTGTTTCATGTAGAAGACCAAGCGAGGCGAAATTACCAATAAAGATATTTGCCTCGCAATGCATAATGCCTATTGGTAGCAACATCTTTAATTATAAAGTTATCTATATCGTAATTAAAAACTCTCATCTTTGTAACAGAGTTAAAATTTAACTCTGGATTATCTTTTTTTTTGACTGCCTTTCCATCATGTTCTTTTATCTCTGTCAATGTTTCTCTGTCATAAGCATAGCAATAATAAAAAGACCTTTGATACGGGCGGTCGTCTTTTGGTTTGCTCTTATCAATTTTAGCATATCTTGTAAAATAATAATTGTCAAGTTTTGAATCGATACCGCCCTTTATAATTTTGGTGTATAATTCTTTTCCAGTATTTACATCATATCCTTTGATTGAATTAAAACCAAAATTATAACCGTCAGACTCTTCGTTCTCTGGTCGTATGAATTTTTTAAATCTCATTATATCGCCAAATCTATCAAAATACTGATAACCGTTTTCTAAAATAATATTTTTTCTAATTTTACCATTTTTTTTATCAACAAAAGAAAGCGTATCCTTACTAAGTGCATAGTATATTTTGTCATTGATTTTGCCGAAATCTCCCTTAGTAGCAAATGTCCATACTGTTTTTCCTTTACGATTGTAGGCTCGATAATATTTAATATCATCATTAGAATGATGCAATAAAACTGTCAAATCTTCATTGTCAGGAACAAAAAAGTTCGTACCGCTTGAATTTCTATTCCCCGTTGCCATATCGCTATCTATACACTGTTTTGTATCCCAATTTACAATACTTGTGGCATATACACCGCTGATAAATAATAAATTTCCACTGCGCATCATACCACCTTCGCTGATACCATTTCCGCAAGGGTCTATGATAGATAGTCCGTATTTTTTTCGTTTCATATCATAATATTGAATATGATATAAATCAGTCAATCCAGACAAATAAAAAGTATCCCGATAAAAATCTGTGATGCCGTAATTTTTTCCTTCTTTGAAGCGAATTATATCTATCAATTTTTTGTTTTGCAAATCAATGACAGCAAAATAATATCTTGTAGAATCTATAATTGGCTCATTTTGAGAATTATACATAAAAATATTTGTTTTCTGCCTTGCATTTTCTATCTCTAAAAAAAGTTTATTATCCCTAATAAATTTTGACGGAGTACTTGGCAGTGCAAAAGTATCGCCTACCAATGCTGCTATGTTGATACTGTCTTTTGCATATATCTTAACTAATTCCCAACAAGGGTCATAATTTATATATCTTACTTCTTTTTGAGAGCAAAATTTACATTTTGCAATTAAAAGCATAATTAAAATGACAAAAGTGTAGCATGATATTTTTTTCATTATTTATAACTCATTTTTTGAAAATGTTCTTTAATATTGTAATATGATTTTCCAATTTCTTCAATCGCATCAGCATTGGGTTCACACTTGGGGAATCCAGTGAAAACAGGTGTACTTTTTTTTGGTCATAAAACCAATATAGAACAGTAGTTTTTGAAAACACCAAGCAAAATTCTATTGACAAGCTCTCAATGGGCGTGTTGCCTTTGGATAACAAGGTATATTAAAAGTAGAAAGACATTTCTTATCCACTAAAAAACCATAAGAAAGGATACCTCGCTCTTTACTTACCTGCATTACTAAGTCATTTTGTTCTGTATAATGTCCAAATTTTTCAAATCTAAATGTATAAACTGTGTCTTGTTGTTCATCATAATCTATGCAGTCTAAAATCAATTGATATTTTTTAGTAATATCAGCTGTAAAAATTTCGTCAATAACAATTGATGTTGCCTTGTAAGAGTACTGAATAGCTTTTTCTTCGCCTTTATTGAGGTTAAAATCAAAGAATACATAAGCGTCTTGTCCCAAAAAAGAAATACAGTATATTTGATTATTCTGCATAAACAACCTCCCATATAATCCTGAAGCAGGCTCGAAAGGTTCAATTTTACCTCCTTGTTCAAAAGGAAATTCCATATTATAACCTACTATTTTTGAGTTTTGGTAGTAAAAAGAAGTATCTCTCAAGGTCAAAAAATCATTTTCATTTGGTCTATATTTTGTAAAAAAAGCAGCTTTTTCTTCTTTACATTGAAGAAAAAATATTGATATTACAAAAAATATACTATTTGCATTTATTTTTATTTCTTTCATATTTTTTACATATTATTTTTTTTAATTCTAATAGGTTTTTTCTTGCAGGCGTATCTTTAAAAAAATCATTGGTTAATATCTCTTTATCCGTAGG
>JANMGN010000552.1:0-2123 GCA_031374645.1 Chitinophagales bacterium
AGCCTCTTGCATAAATATACCTACTGTTTCGGGCGTAGCGAGCGGGTCTTTGTCTGTACTTAATACTGGTTTTTGACCACTTATAACATTTTCTATTATCTTACAATTCGTAGAATTAATGATATTGATACCATCTGTGAAGCCCTGCCCAGGTCCGCTACTGCTGCCTGTGATACTGACAACATTACCAATTGCAGTAATATTTGTACTCGAAGATAAGCGTATGCCATAAGGAACGCCAGCCATACTGATGTTATTTTTCTCTATTTTAACACTATTGCCAAGAGTAGAATTTGAAATATTCTGCATCCAAATACCATAACCACCAAAAGCGCTTGTGCCATTAGATTTGATGGTATTGCTGAAAATTCTAACACCATTATTACCATCATAAATATTAACACCACCGCCTGTACATTCGATATGATTATTATCGATACCACCGCCTTTATTATTTTGTCCTCTTATACCGAGTGTCATTTTTACCATCTTATTATCCAGTACATCGAGTCTTGTTCCTCTTGAAAAAATACCAGTTCTACAATTATCGAAAGAAATTTTGTCTTTTCCTATACCTTGTACAATAAGAGAACTCCCTAAGCCAGAGGATGTTTGATAGACACCAAAACCTTGGTTAGGGTCAGGTGTTAAGGCATCTGTGATATAAGGAAGTAGATTTTGGAATAGTACTCCGTGGACAGCTATTCCCTCAGTATTTTGGGCAAAAATACCATTCCGAGTACCATTGACAGTTTCTTGATAAGTAGTAGATTGAGGTTGCCCACCTACGTAAATCCAACCTCCATTTACATCTGTTTTAATAAACCAGTAAGCCGAAAAAGCCACTCTGTCGTCTATATAAAATGCAGGAAAAAGTTGTCCTAAAAAGAACTTTTTTAGTATTTTTTTATAAGAATCGTGTATATTATTTTTAGCCACAAACTCTAACAAACGAGTATTATTAATACCATTTAGGTCACCAGTCTGAACACTAACAAAGTTATTAGAAAAAGTATTACCTGTTATGACAGCACTCGTTTGGTCATTGAGTTTGATTGCGAAATGCGCATCCATTACCCTTGAGCAGTTTGTCATCACAATTTTACCGCCGATTATTCCTTTTGTAGGGGCTAATACCTCTATACCTTGCCACATTTGGTCATCGCAGGTATAGAATTGGCACTTATCAAAAGTAGCGGTAACGTTTTCATTTATTAAGATTTTGACAGCACTTTGAGTTTCAAAAGCAATACCATTAAAGTTATAATCAACATCTATGACTAAGTCATCTGGAATACTCAGCGTAGTACCAAGCTGCCCAGTATAACCCTTGGGGAAGTTGGTGTACAGATAAGTTTTGGAGAGTAGTCCACTAAGATTGACTGTAGGTGTATATAGAACAGTATGTATATTTTGAGGAATACACAAAGTAGGCGACGATATTTTTAAGTCAATAGGCAACGGATTACCCAATGCAATATTATTTTGTACATCAAGCACTAAGGTTAATTTCTGGCATAGCTTTTTTCCAACAGGAACATTTATGCTAATACTACCATTCGGAAAATTACCTGCAGTATTAAAAGCTAATCCATTGGGTAAGGTTACCAATAAATTTGCGGTATAAGGCGTAGTCTTATTTGCTGGAAAACAAACTTCGTATTCTATGGTTACTTGGTCTTTATTACAATTTTGCAAAATTTTAGAAGTTACCGTAGGTGATGCAAGTACTGGAGATACTGCGATATTGTCTAAAAATAGAGATTTACCTTGACCATTTCCACTATTATTAGGGTCTGGGTCTGGACTAATCCATACTATCAAGTACTTAGCTTGATTACTCGCTATAAATTTAATGCCAGATATTGTACTCCATTTAGCTGAATAAAAAGTAGTAACATCGGTCAAATCACTTTGGTATGAGACGGTTACGTTTTGAGGTACTGCAAAAGTTATACTTTTTCCGTTTATATCCGTACAATTAACTGGTGTATTTTCAAATAAAGCAGGGTAAAGCCCTGCATTATTAATAAACATATTGCAAGGTAAATTATTACTAAAACTAAAATTCACAGAATGATTGCAGCCAGAAAATTTATCAAAAGCTATTTCATATTCTTGCC
>JANMGN010000554.1:0-4184 GCA_031374645.1 Chitinophagales bacterium
AGCCTCTTGCATAAATATACCTACTGTTTCGGGCGTAGCGAGCGGGTCTTTGTCTGTACTTAATACTGGTTTTTGACCACTTATAACATTTTCTATTATCTTACAATTCGTAGAATTAATGATATTGATACCATCTGTGAAACTTTGTCCAGTTTGCGTTTGGCTACTTTTTATATTGATAGTATTTCTCAGTATAGTGGTATTAGTACTTGAAGACAGACGAATACCATAAGGAATATTTGTCATTTCAATTACATTCTCCTGTATTTTAGCACTGCTACTTCCTGCAGAAATCATAATATTTTGAAACCAAATACCGTAAGCAGAAAGTATAGTTGAGCCACTACATTTGATGGTATTATTGGAAACATCAACACCGAGTGCGCCGCCATTAGATTGAATACCGCCATTTGTACATTCAACGTGATTATCTCGTATTACACCACGTTTATTGTTTTGCCCTATAACACCAAATTTCATTTTCATCATTTTATTATCCCATACATTCAACCTTGTGCCTCTTGAAAAAATACCTGTTTGACAATTTTCAAAAGTAACTTTATCTTTACCAATACCTTGTACTATAAGACTACTCGCATATCCAGGAGTGGTCTGATACACTCCGAAACCCATATTAGGGTCGGATGTCATAGCATCAGTAATCCTTGGGATAAGATTTTGGAATAATACACCAAATACGGTTATATTATTTGTGTTTTGAGCAAAAATACCATTTCGAGTTCCATTGATTGTTTCTTGATAAGTAGTAGGATTATATGAGCCTCCAATGTTAATAGCACTTCCATTGGCATCTGTTTTATTGAACCAGTAAGCTGCGAAAGTGACCCTATCAGGAGTTGTCCAGAATGTAGGAAACGTTTGACCCAAATAGAAATTTTTTAGAAATTTTTTGTAAGAATCGTGAATATTATTATTTGCTGTAAATTCTAACAAACGTGTATTGGTAACACCATTCAAGTCACCAGTCTGAACGCTAACAAAGTTATTAGAAAAAGTATTACCTGTTATGACAGCACTTGTTTGGTCATTGAGTTTGATTGCGAAATGCGCATCCATTACCCTTGGGCAGTTTGTCATCACAATTTTACCTCCGACAGCACCTTTTTTAGGAGATAAAACCTCTATACCTTGCCACATTTGGTCACAACTATAAAATTCACAGGTGTTAAATTTTACGGACTTATCCTCTGGAATTTCTATTTTGACACCAGGAGAGGCAATAAAAACACAGTTGTCAAATGTGACGTCTAAATCTAAAAGTAATGAGTTTGTAACAGCTATTGAAGCATTTGTTACGATAGGAATAAATAGACTTGCCCCTGTCGCATTTGGTCCAATAGTATATGTCGGGCTAAATTTTATAATGACAGGAATAGGATTTTGAGGCTGCCCATTGACTTGATGAGTGACGTTGAAAACCAATTTTGTAGAATTATAAGTGTGTATAGGGTTCGCCTCGTCACTGGTTGTTCCATCTCCAAAATTCCACAGGTGATTAGTAGCACCAGGATTAGTGTAGAATTTTACAGTTTTAGTACAATAATCAAGAATTTTAAAAGAAAAACTATTAGTTATTTCGATTGGAGTATTGTATAAGATACTATTAGGCGATACGCAAGCGTTTGTTGCTTTTTGTATTGTAAAAAAAATATTTCCTGAGTAAGGTAAATTTGTAGCACCACTTATTTCTAATTCTAAGGTAATTACTTTAGTTTCTCCCGATTTAATTGTTAGATTACTGTTTCCTTGTCCATCAAAGAAACTATTGGGTTTTACTGTTATTCCATTATTTGCAGGAGTGAATGAAGCGTTTAAGTCAATAATACTTGTTTTAGGTCCGCCTTTTGGCGTACTTGATTGAATGGTGTATTCAATTTTTGCAGTTGCACCCAATTGCAAAGGTGCAATTATTTTGGACGATACCACAAAAGTATTATTGTCACAAGAAGATAGCACACTAAAATTATCAAAAGCACAATCAAAATTATCAAATGTTTTATTGTCTATCCATACTAAAATCTTATCTACGGGTTTTCCTGTTATATTCTTCCACTTTATAATATTATGAGCCTCATCTGGAAACTTTATTGCTAAATCTGTTGCGAGCTTATATTTGGGGTCTTGTATCCAAGGGAAATTTAACTTTAGAAGATTTACTTCTTCTATACAATGATAATTTTCTTTCGGACACAATTGTTCGATTGAATTAGTACAATTTATAGCTTGTGGTTCTGTTATTGGATCACATAATATGTTGTCAGTGAATGCGAAAAAACGGACAGTACTAAATGCTTCACGACTGGCGCCGCCAAAAGATATAAATGTTTCGCAATTGGGCTCTATTGGATGTCTTAGCTGCAGGTATATCGATTCGTAAGTTTGACCAGCTCGATGAATCTGAAGAAAATTATTATTGTTACTTGTATTTTTTATAATATCGGGAGAATTATCTTCGTAGTTTTTGACACGATAAAAATCTATTTGGTTCTTCATTTGAGCGAAAAAATTATCTGTTTTTCCTACTATAAACTTTTCAAAGTCACCGTAACATAATAATTCACAAGAGTTTGCAGGAGTGCAGTCTATGTTTAAAGCTGGATCGATAGCTAAAAAATAAATATAAGCGTAGTCACATTTTTTATTACCGTCACAACCTGTAATGGTATAAGGAATTTTATAATATCCAGGCACAGATGTAGTAATTTCAAAACCATTGGATAAATTTTTAACAGTCACATTAGGAGGAATATTTACAAGGATTGGATTACCATTTACATTAACGTCATTTTTAAGTATTTCGCTGAATGGAATTGTAAAAGGCGTACCCGATGCGTGAGGCATAACTATTTTATCATCGGTGGCAACGGCATAACAATCGGCAACACAAGCGCTCATGGATTGAACTGGATAGCCTAACTCACAAAGGATTTCTTTTTCGGCATCAGATAATAAAGTTCTGACACCAAGTTTGCCATAAGGATTCATTACGAATGGTCCAACAAATCCATTACAACTTTCTTGTATATGACTTAATGCTCCTATGCTATAAGATGGTGGATTTGTTGGAGTTAAATTGTCGGAAATAGGAACAATATTTTCACCGTTTTTATTGCGAAAAAATATTCCGTCAGTACAATCATCAAACTGCGTAGAACTGCTTATTGGAGGAGAGATAGCGAAACGACTACAACATAAATCTTCTGCTGTTGGCGTAATAGAGGTTATTAAGTGTGTATTGATTTTTTCTGAAAAAAGCATTTTATCCCAAGGAGAGAAGCCATCTCCACTGATAGGTTTTCCATTAGCACCCATCAGTGATGCTACTCCTAACAAGTGCATTACTTCATGTGTAGCAATGTAATACATATCATATTCATCTTTTGGAATGGTTGGATTTGGATTCCCCAATTCATCTTTGTAGAACTTACCTTTGTCTAAATACCATTTATTTACAGCAATAGTGCCTATGTACATGATATTGGGCTGGCTATTTGGTAGTCCAGTCATTATCATATTTGCGATAATAGGTGCTTGAATTCCACAAGATGCACTATAAATTGGCGTGGCATGCATTAGTGCGTCACCATTAGCATCACCAGAACCGTCAGTCCCAGTAACTCCTACTTGAATTAATACATCAATAAGGTTTTTGGGATTTTTTGAAGGTATTAATTTAGAAAAATCTTCAAAGACTTTACAAAAAACGGCTTTGTCTTTGTCATCGAATTTGTTACTAAAATGTAGCCTAAAATAACCACTCGTACAATCAAGCTGTTCAATATCTTTAAGATTTGAAAGTAACAACTCTTCTTCTTCATACTCATTTCCGAATCTATCGAAATATTGAGGATAATAGTCTGGGTTATTGTTAGGGTTACTGCGTTTTCTAAAGGTACCACAAGTTTGCCTACTGGGAGATTGTTGGGCAACTATTGTAATTGTAATTAGAAGTGAAAAAATAATAAAAACTAACTTTTTCATAAGCGTAAGTAAAATTTGGTAAAAAAAATAAGATTAAAGTACGCTTTTTATAAAAATTAAAAAGCGCAGGGAATTCATTTTGCTTAGTACAGGGTTACTCCATAACCTCAACAATAGCAAACGAACGCCTGCGCTTGTCTATATGCGAATAGTATATAGCAAAGTCAGGCGTAACGCTGTAG
>JANMGN010000610.1:0-8153 GCA_031374645.1 Chitinophagales bacterium
ATTCCATCAGGGTCTATAAACCGTACTGGATTATTCACACCATAATTATACGGTGACCAGCGGCGGTATTTTTCTGCCAAAGGGTCAGGAGCGAGCCATCTACCGAGTGCCGCATCATACCACCTTGCGCCATAGTCGGAAAGGTTTAAGCCGAAATCTTCGTTTAGTTCTTTGCCGTTGTATTGGTACTTATTCGGTATATTCGTACTTCCCCAAGGATAATTGTCAAATGCAGCACCGAAAGCGTAATAATGACTTTCTTGTATGATGTCATTTTTGTTTATCAGCCCATTGTTGTCTGCATCAGTGAAGAATACTCGGGTATTGCCCAAGTGGTCTTTGAGTGCGTACTCTTGTCGGTAGCTCGTAGCAGTTAATTTTTTTAATCGCCCTTCTGAATGATAGACCGCATCAAGATTTCCATTTGTGTATTCTAAACCATTGATATAATCTGTACAAGTTTTGCTCATACCATTGACCGCTACTTTGCGCAGCTTCTGACCTGCCGCTGTATAGTATAGCTCTATGTACTTTTCTGCATTCCATACTATTTTACTCGGCAAATTTAGGTAATTGTATTCAAAGGTGCAAGTTTTGTAAGCATCTTTTATCAAATTACCATTAGCATCATACGAATAAGCGTCAGTAGTGTTCTGAACATTATTTTGATTAAAACCTCTTGCTTTGTGCGCTGCAACCGCTGCATCAGTTACTCTGAGTAATTTATTGCTATTGGTAGCATCATAATTGTAAGTTAAGTTGTCTATCAAACTTGCAGTATAGCACATTTTAGTTGCATCATATACAGCACCGTAAGTTTTTTTAGTTTTGATATTGCCTCGTACATCGTAAGTAAAGGTTTCGCCAAACTTATTGTAACCACCATAAATACCAGTGTTGGCAATGTCAAAATACCTGCTTTGCGTTAATCTATCCACACGGTCATAGTTGTAAAGATAGGCTTGACGTTGTCTATCTCCTACACGCCAAACAGTTTGAGCAATATTACCATTATATTGCTTTACAGGGCTTTGTGCATTGCTGCCCGTAGGTACGGCATCATCATAATAAAGTTGCTGATGAAAAAGGTCTTCGCCAGTGTAGCCACCTGTTGCAGTTGCCAACGTAGCAGTTGCGGCTTGTGCCTGTACCGCAAAAGCTGCAGCAACAACATTTTGAACAGCTACTTTTGCATTTTCACTCAGTTTGACTGCTTTGAGTTCTTCGGCAAGGCGAAGATTGAATTTAGAAGTCAAACCAGTAGTAGATTCTGAGTTAAGACCGCCTAATTGCTCTAATTTAAAACTCAATTTTGTATCATATTCTAATGTTTCTTTACTATCAACTTTACCAATATTTAGAGTTTTATCTTCTATCTCTTTGCGTATTTTGCCTTCAGTATCAATGATTTCATAAGAGCTTTTCATCGCTATTTTACCTGTTGTAGGAGATGAAGCGTTGAGCATTTCGCTGTTGTAACGGAGCGTAATTTCGATGTTTCTAATTGCTGCTGCCGTAGCAGCTGCGGCATTTGTGGCAGCACAATTCACACATTCTGGTTCAAATGTACAATCTGTAAAACCAACCGTAGGTGTAGTGAATGCCCAAGGGTCATTTATTTTAGTCAGATAACCATCTGTATTATATTGATAATCAACTTGTTGCCAAGCGTTTGGAGAAGTTCCCAAAACAGTAGGTGCTACATAATTCAATTGCTTATTGACGAGTTGGTCACGATAATTGTAATTGTTTTTAGCAATAATATTATTAGCCCAAGGCGTTGTATGATTGAGTGTCAGCGTTCTGCCCCAATCATCATGCGATTGACCATTGGTAATATTTAGGACAGAAGATCCAGTCAATCCTATATGCCCATAAGTATTGGCTGTAATCCAATCTAATCCAAGATTTTTATAATTATTGGTAAAAATTTCTTTTTGCCCAAATTGATTAGTGGTAGTGGTCGTCTTTACTCTACCGACTTCATCGTAAGCAAAGTCAGAACTTATAAAGCCTTGCGAAAAAGTTGTTATACCAGTACCTGTTGCAACCGAAGATGGCAACAGTACTTTTGTTTTTGTTGATAATATTTTGCCAAAACTGATAGTGGCAGGTAAAACATCGTTGTAAATGTTTTCGGTTTGTAGGTCTGCTAATGGAACGGTCGGTGCAATAATAATATTATCAGCCAGAACATAGTTGGCTGCTGCGGTAAACGTAGTACTGGAATAACCTGTTTTAAGTACACGTCCATAAGCATCGTATTCGGTAATAAGATATTTATTAGTAGCATTCATATTAGCATCACGCATAGCGACTTGTAGGTTGCGAGCATCGTACCAATATTCTGTGATACCTGCATTAGGCACATATTTTTTGATAAGTAAATTGCGCTTATTGTAGGTATAAGAAAAAGCCAGAGGACTTGTTCCATTTGCTGCATCTGGAGGCAACACATAAACCAGATTCCCAATATCATCATAAATATAGTAAGTATCAAGGTTACTTGTTGTTGTTAGTTTTTTACGTACCAATACAGTACGACCGATTTTATCCTTAAAAGTAGTGGTAATTGAGCCTTTTGTAGCATCAACACTGGCATTAGGGTCATGAATAGTTTCCACTAAAAGTGTATTTGCATCATATTCGCCATCTTGTACGCCTGTCGGTAAAAACTTCTTGACGTTTTCAATACTTCCAGCTACTTTGACATTCGAGCCGTAAAACATTGAAGTTTTATATCCATTAGGGCTAATCACTTGGCTCACTCGATTGAGCGGAGAAGGTTCGTATTTTGTTTCTTGCCATGAATTTATGCCACTTGAGTACGCTAAAGTATTAGAATAACCAACTGCAATAGGAAGCATAGAACGAGAAACTCGTCCCAAAGCATCATATATTGTTTTATCAAATACTACATCGTTATTGTTTTCAGGATTGTATTTCCCTTTTAGTGTTTGCAGATTTCTACCCAAACCATCAAAATAACTCCTTGTCTCTTGAGTAATACTATTAGAAAAAGTAGTTTTAGTATTGACGTAGTTGTTTGGTGTACCATTCACAAAACCGTAATTGTATGTAATATCAGTTTTAATATTGGGTATTAATGAAACAGTGCTATTACCTATCAAAACAATATGGCGTTCTTCAATACCCCTAACTCTCTGAAAATCGTCATAATAATAAACAATACCCTGCCCATTTGGAGAATATATACTGCTTATTAAGTCTTGACTTGAATATCCATAACCCCAATTATAATTTATAAAAGTTCGTTTTTTTATTAATCCCGTAGTTACATCCCATTCGTAGCTTTCTGGTTGCCAATTTAGAACTGTATACTTCTTAGGTTTTCCAGATTTCCCAGTAAATGTAACAGGATTATAATAATCATAGCTATCAATAGTACCTATTAGCACATAAGAACCAATAACCGCAGGAACATTATTTACTCGAGCAAGTTCATAATTTTTAAACTGATATATTCGAGGAAATATTCCTATTGATGTTTTAGCACCAGTTGCATCAAATAACTGATAATCAATCTGACTACCTCCTGTTTGAACTCCGTCTACTAATATTTTAACTTCAACAGGTGTTAAAATATTCAAATTTTTCATTTTAGTTTTTACATTTGCCTCTAAACTGTTTGTATCAAATGAGTATTTAGTTTCTGTTTTATTAACTTTATTATCACTATTTTTAACAGATGTACTAATTGGCATAAGGTGATTTGCACCATATTCATAGGTTGTTTTTGTTTCCACATTATCAACTATATCAATTGTTTCTGTCACTTGATAATTATATGTTGCTAAGTTAAATAAGGTAAAATGTGTATTTTGGAACACGCCGAGTCTGTAAGTATATCTAAAAGCTAATCCTGGCACATTAATTAAATTTGTTGATGGGTTAAATTTATTCGATAACTTAGCGATGATTCCATAAATTCCATTTTCATATTTATAGTCTTCTTTTGATTCTAAATTACCAGAGCTAGAACTTGGAAATGAAGGTGCAATAGGAAACATTGTATTATCAAAACTTTCTGGATTTCTCTTAAAGAATTTATAAATTGTTTTAATATTCTGTCCCTCTATTTCTTCTTCAACTCTACTATACAAAATATGATAGCCTTGGAAATCTCCAAGTGGAACAATTGGGTTTTCTCTAAAATTTACCTCTGAAAAAGTCCATGGAGTTGAACCATATACATTTTTAATCTCATCATTAAAATTATAGCAATATATAGGCTTTTGAAATAATATTCCACTACTTACATTACTTCCGTCTTCGATATATTTAAATTTTTTTATAATGTCATTACTAGGATTGATACCATCATTAGAGGTTATTTTACTAATTCTAAGACCTCCAACAGTATAGTTCTGTGTTACTATTGGGTTTAGTACTGTGAAATAATATGATGCATTAGGATAAACTACACCTTGCTGAGTAGTAGTACCTACTTCAAAAATAAAAATATATTCTACGTTGGCAGCTAAATCCGGTGCTAACTCATTCAAAAATATATTTGTATAACCAGTGCTTGTAATAAAATTTGATTGTTTAGTCATCACAACTGAACCAGTCAGTTTATTCTTGACTGTAAGCGTAAGTAACTCCCCTGCTCCCTGATTAAAATTTGATTTACACGTAATCTTACAGTAGCTATATTTTATTTGGTCTGGTGTAAATAAAATAGAAGGATGCTGATAAATTTTCTTTATTGGTGTTGCTGTTGTTGTTGTTATTATACTCGCTGCAGTATTTCCATTAACTTGATTATCATTAGAATATGTTACTAAATTGGATAAATAACTTACTGTTGATGCCTTATTGGCTTCATATTCAAATTTTCTAAATCCTCCCATAGGATAACTAATTTTAGTTAAAGTACCAATTTTCATTTTACTTTCATTAGTTTCTCTAACGGAACTGCTATTATAGGTTAATCCACTAACTACTGTAGCAGGAATATTCAGTAATTGAGCATTTGCAGTTTTATCATTATCTGCTGCTCCATTGTAATAGCCCCAATGGTCAATTTGCTTAGATAGCGAAAATGGAATTTCAGGATTAAGTTCTCCTTCATATGTAAATTCATATGGTGGCAAACTATTATTACCACTAGAAGATGTGCAACTTTTTTCAGTGATTTTTTTTAGTCGAAGCCTTTTATACGTTACAGGATAATAACTTTTAAAATACCCCGTAGCTGGAGAAGCTGGCGAAATCCAATAATCTTGTGTTAAATCAAATACTTTTTCACATACATCATATTTGTTCCATATCTTTATTTGTTCTATCCTTTGTGGTTTTTCGGTAGCGGAACTAAAAATATCGTGAATATCCAAGTCTTCTCTATACGATGTAGAATTAAATTCTATTTTTTTAGATACAGAAGAAATAGCCGATATCCTATTACCAATGACATATATGATATTAGGAGTATTAGAACTTTCAAGATAGATGTTTGTTTGAGAACTGAATTCTGTTTGTGGCGTAACTTTACTTAATGAACTGGACACTAAGTCTCTATATCTGGTTCTCGAGTTATAGTAAGCATATCGCTCTTTTTTATAATCTAAATAAATAATATCAGCACCATCAAAACTTTCTACTTTTAATAAATACCAAGCTGTTCTATTATTAAACCATGAATGGGATTGTTGATCCCCATAAGAAGTTGGATCTGTTTCTTCATAGGCAGTTTTTATTACATTATTTTTCATTATTTTACCAAAAGTGTAAACTTGTCCGTCAGGTGTTTGTGTAGTAAAAGACACAATTTCATCTGATTCTAAAACAATACTTATTTTAATGTCTTGCTTAGGCACTAAAATAGGATTTTTATTTTGATCTATATAAAATTTCCCACTATAGCCATTAAATGAGAATGAAAATAAATCAGGCTCTGAATCTTTCGGAAGAGAAGTATTCCCTGTTGATTGAACAACATGAGGTATAATATCCAATATTGTATTTATTCCGCTGGTAGTCAATGAAATATTTTTTCCAACTGCCATATAACCAATATCTGGTTTTTCATCTTTTACACCCAATACAGTTCGAGAAATCATTCCTCCTGCATTTAGTGACCAACCTAACCCAATAGAGGAAGCTAATTCTGCCACTTTTACTCCCGATGCGTGATAACTTAAACTTATTGGCATATTTAAAGAGCCTTGATTTAGTGTATATATGGGAACATTGATATTTGGAACTCCTGTTGATAAATTAACTGGAATATCTGTATATTTTCCCAATGCCGCCGCTGTAGGAGACGGCATCACAACATCTTTTATTTGCTGATTTATTGGTTGGCAATAAAGTTGAATTTTAAAAATCAATGTAACTATTCCTAATAAACATATTTTTATATTTTTCATAATCAAATTTTTTATTTTTATTTAACAATAACTACTTTTTGAGCCGAGAAGCCGCCCAAATCGTCAGTGATAGAGATAAGATAGTTACCAGCATGAAAATTGCTGGTACTGATTTGTTTGGTGTTAAAACCTGACTCTAAGCCTATTTTCAAGACTGTTTTTCCATAAAAATCAATAATTTTTAGCTCGCCTTGACTATTTACAGGAATAGAAATATTAACGTTTAATTCGTCATTGGCAGGATTGGGAAAACAAGTTAACATAATTTCATCCTTGATAATTTTACTCTCAATTTTGTCACCTTGTGCTGTTTTTTCTAAAGAAAGACACTTTGAAATTTCGCATTTTTCAATATTTCCTTTCGCTGTAAAACATAAAAAATTACTTGTTTTACCGCAAGGAACTTTAAACTCTTCAGGAGGATCGCTACCTTGATAAAGGACTTGATTAAGGTCTTCAATCACATACTCTGTGATTTCACTATTGGTTTTTTTAAAAATACGAACATTACAAATCGACCCATCTTCAGATTCTTCGATAATGCTGATTTTTTCAATAGAAATATCAAGATTGATGTCACAACAGGCAGGAGTAGTGACAATACAGGTTGCTTTATACTCATATACTTCTTTGCCTTCTTCAATCTTAATGATGTTAGAAATGGTGTTTTCTAAGCCACTTTCCAAAGGATAACAGAAGTTTTTAAGGTTTTCTTCATTGAATGGTTTACTATTCAATAGCCACTGTTGAGTAACACAACTACCTGTGACCTCCAAAGACTGAAAATAATAAGGATTGCAGTCCTTCGTAATTTCGCAGTTTGGAATATCCTTTTCTGGTAAAATATTTTGGATGGAAAAATTAGCCAAATTGCTCTCTCCTTCACCACTACATTTTTGGTAAAAGGGCGTTTGAGCAAATGACATAACGGAGTTGTACAACATTGCAATCAGCAATGCCATAGATAGATTTTTTTTCATGTACTAATCTGTTTTAGTAATGTGAAGAAATAAAAGATTGATAAATTGGCAGGTATCTTTTTTAGGCTGTTTTGAGGAAAAGGGAGTTTTTCAAAACAAATAAAAAAAGCGCAAGCCGTTTCTTGTTTGCTTCAAACGAGGTCCTTCGAAAAACCTTAACAATAGCAAATAGAAACGTCTGCGCTATATCATATATAGACAGACGTTTCGCAAGTTGCTACTGAAAGTTGATTGTTCAAAAATTTCGAAGGTTTCGTTCGACAACAAACAGTATTTTACAATGCGAAACGCAAATAATATTTTTTTAATATTTTATAGGGACAATATTACAAATTTTTACTATCTTTTTTGAAAAAATTATTTACAATCACTTAACACTCTATTTTTCCGCCTTGCTTGCTATTCCCATTGAAAACCTGCCCTACCGCCTTGCATAGTATTTCCACCTCCCAATCACAAGACATTTCCCACTGCAAATATACATTTTTTTTCTAAAAACAAAAAAAGGCAAAACTACAACAAGTGTAGTTTTACCTTTTTTTTATTTTTCAACTCAAAAAATTACTCTTTTTCAATTCCCATATTCGCAATATCCAAATCGTCGCCATAAACGCCTTCTGTCATACTACGGTAGTCATCTGAAATAGCAAAATCATCAGGACTGCTTTTTTCACTTGATGTTACAAATAGTTTTTGATACTTGCGCATACCAGTTCCCGCAGGAATACGTTTACCGATAATTACGTTTTCTTTCAAACCATTCAAACCATCTTTTGCTGCA
>JANMGN010000615.1:0-7307 GCA_031374645.1 Chitinophagales bacterium
TAATGTCAAACGGTATCGAATTCTATTTTTCTTAATTTTTTCGACAAGTTCAGAGTTCATTAATTCTTTCACTTTTATATCTATCGTATCTTTTATATCTTCTAACTTTTTAGTTCTAAATTGTTTGTAGAAATCAAAAAGTCCAATATCTGTAAGTCCAATTTGTACTAAAAAATAATTTTCTCGTCTATTATTTTCAACTGCATCTTGTTGAGCTGGGCGAAAGAAAATATTTGAGACAGCATCTTTTTCGTGTACAGAGCCCGTAGTTGTTTTTACTTCAATGTAGTAGTCTTTTTCATTAAACTTCATTTTTAAGTCATAATCTGGCATATCGTCACGAGTTGTTGAATCAGGATTATTAGAATTCATCCATTCTAAAATTAATCGCTCTCCAATATAACCCGATATTGGATTAATTTTAGGTTCTTTTTTTAATTTCTCTAATGCTTCTTTGAGTTTATCGATGTCTTTTAATATTTCATCTACGTTATCTAAACCTAAGAGTTCTTTCAATTTTTCTTTTAGACGTTCAAATGCGTCTTTTTCTTTATCGCTCCAATTTTCAGCTTTTAAATCTCCATCTTTTCCAAGTGGATTATCTTGAAAACGTTTTGCCATTTCAAGTATATTTTCTTTGGTATATTTTTCAATATAATTTAGTTTTTCCTTGTCACTTTGAGAAATCACAATATTATTATTCGAATTATCTGGATTGGTTGGTTTTAATTCATCTTCATAATCCAATTCTAATAATTTTGTTAAATCATCAGCAGGACTGAATAAATCATCACGATATTCAATTAATAATTTTCGTTTATTTTTACAATTTTCTTCAAAAATATACAACTTTTTTATACCATCTTTTTCAATTTTTGCCCGAGAACCATTTTGGTAATCTTTTTCTATTTCGATTATTTTATCTGCAAGAGATAGTGTATATTTGAATGGCAATTCAGTATTACTGAAAAATATTTGATACTTCTTGTTTATAATTTCGTCACGCCATTTTTCATATCTATTATCATTTTTCCACTCGTTGATGGTATCGGTTTCTACAAATTTACCTTCAATTTTTGCTTCGTTGTTTATTTTTTTACTAATATTTTCGGCATTGTTAGTATCGTAAAAAACGTAATCATTGTTTGAAACTACATCTTTCCATACGGTTTTTAGCTCTTTATCTATACCTTTAACCTTATAACCCAAATTGTCATAATTGACTATTTTTACCTTAATCTCATCTTGTTCAACTTGTAGTTGTAATAAATTTTTAATCGCAGCGTATTTTTCGCAATATTTATCAAAAAATGATTGAATGGTATTGTAAACTGCTCCCTTTCGCTCCATACAAGCAGTAAAACGAGAAGTAAGCCAATTTTGTGTATGCGCACTCCAAACGTCATTTTCTAGTATTTTGGGAATGTGTTCTTTTGCGCTTTTTTGATTTTCTAATTCATTTCTAAATTTGAGAACACTACTATTTTCATTAAGTAATCCCGCATCAACTAAAAATTGTTGCTTTTTTTCATCATTATTTGCCCATTCTTTTATCCAAGATGGTACTTTTTCTATTTCAGTAAATAAACTATTCTCTGTATTTATATAGTTTTGTAGAAAAAACCATTCCTTGCTGTCTGAAAACTGGCTAAAACAAGTAAGTTTATGGTTGAAAAGACTTGATAGAATATCCGTATCTATCAAGCCGTTTAAGTCAAATCCCGATAAATTTTTTGCTTTGCTTTCTTTGTTTCGATGATAAATCAGAAAACTAAGTTGTTCTGAATTTTGGAAAACTACTTTTCTAACAAGTTCATTTTCAATATCTTGTGCTTGAAAAACTGTTGTTTCAAATACTTTATGCAAAGAATGGTGCAACTTTGATTTAATCTTAGCCAACACATCACTGATACCTCTATATTCGGGTAATAGTTCAGATAATTCGAAATCGCCCGTTACCTCCTCTTTATAGTTATAATGACTGAGTGCTTTACCATCAATTGTAATTTTAGCCTTAAAATCAGCTACCCAAGTATCCTCTTTGAGCATCAATTTTATTGCTTTCCCTTCATATTCATCTGTATAATCTTCAATATTAGCATCAGTTTTTAAGCTAATCTCACATTTACTGAGAAAATCTGTTTTTGTTTTATTTTCATTAGATTTTGCAACCAAATCAATTAAGATAGGATTTGCACCGAAATTAGTGATTAAATTTTGTAAAAAAGCATCTGTTTCTATTTTGAGAGAACTATCAGTTTTTAATAATTCCAATAAAGGCTTCGGAAGCAAAAAACAATTATCTTTTTTTGATAAAAAGCTATTAACATTCACATCGCTTGTATAAAACTGAATATCGTCATTTTCCTTAATCTTAACCGTATAAGATTGATTTTCCTTATCTCCCAAAATAATAAAATTATCAAAAAAGGAAGATGTTCCCTTAATGTCATTCAATACCTGTATTTCTTCAAAAGAAAGGTTGAAATATTCGATATTCTCTTTGATTTTCTGTCGAATATAAGAAATACCAAATGTAGGCAAATCTGCAAAATTGACATTTTGTAGTTGTTTTAAAACAGAATATGTAACGACCTTATAATCAGTAATTAGCATTATCAATGCTGACAAAATAGTATAATCATTTTCTGTTATTTCATCAGCCCATTTTTTAGCATAAAAGACTTGTTCTTTATTTACAAAAGTGCCATTATTACATAATATCCAATTATAATCTTTATCTAATTTCGTTTTTGTAGCATCTAAACCAATCAATTTATGAAAATCAGCAATAATTTGAGTAAAATTATTCGCATTTAGATTTACTCTTCCCCAATTCTCCTTAATCGCCTTCCAAATCTTATCATTTGGCATAAAATACCCATCATACTCATCAAAATATGGCTCAGTCGGGTCAATCTGAAAATCGTATAAAATACCACTTGGAGCGATCGCTGTATCGTTTTTGACCAATCCACCAAGTGTATAAAATACACCTACTCTATTTTTGAAAATAGCCAATTTCTTTTCTTCTCCTTCAAAATGTGTTTGAAAAGTCTTAAAAATAGTGTGTTTTTGAGTTTCGTTGAGATTTTCTTTTTTGATTAAAGATGTTATTCTTGTGATTAGAATAGCATCAGCTATATTTGGGAGTAAATTTTCAAATTCCAACAAAGCTACATCTGTATATTCAATGTCTTCTTGTGCATCAAATATATCCTTCAAATCTTTGGTTTTTGAAGTTAGCGGAATGATATTTTCAGTATTGATTAGCTCTCTTTTTGTTATTACGTTGCCTTCTGATGTTTTGATAAATGGAAAAGTGGGTACTAATCCTTTTAATTCAGAAAGCAATAATTTATAATCTGTATCTGAAAGTTCTTTAATCCAATTTCTTACGTTTTCTATATTTGCTGCATTAAATAAAGCTGAAATATTACACTCATTTAAGCCAAATTTTGTCTTAAAATCTCCATAATTGTCTTTAAAACTTTCATCTAACCAATGAAAATCTAAGCCAATATCAGAAGGGTTGATGTTGAGTGCGGTGGATTTGATGGCGATGTTTTCTAAATTCTGATTATTTGTAGGCAGATTTTTTACTAAAAATGCTTTGATAGGATTTTCTAAATATTCTTCCCAAAAACCGCCTTTTGCTCTTACAAAACATTTCAAAAAGTGAAAATAAAGCGGCTTATCATTTTGAGCAATGACTTCTAACTTTTCAATTAATTTTTCGCCAATAATTTTAATCCTACTTTCACTATAAGTATCCCAATCAACTTCTTGACGATTTTGTATTAATTCTAGTTCTTCTGCATTGATAATAAACCCTAAGCCTTTCGTTTCATTAGAAATAGGTAAAAATTGATAAAAATTGCAAAAACTATCATTAATATCATTAATATTCGTTGGTAATAATATTTTCACATCGAAATTATGGGATTGATAATTACCAATTTTATCTTTTTTTCTTCCTTGATATTGAAGATTAATTGTAAATTCTTCTTTGTGAATTGGTTTTATAAGTTCATCATTGATAAAGATTTTTTTAGTCTTTTTTAGAAATGACAATGATGTGGCAAGGCGTTCTTTCAGGGTTTCATTAATCGCTTCATCAAGGTTCTTAGCAACTCCTTCTCCCAAAGGAATTAATATCGCTGTTCCTTTTTCAAAAGAAAACTCACTTTGTTTATTGAAAAAACAATTTTTCTCATTTTCATTTCCAAAAAAGAGCGATTGCAAACTTTCAACATCAGATGCTGAAAATAACTCTTTTTCTGTACCATCTCTCAGTTTTTTCTTTTCTTGAAAATAAGCTGGATAATGGGCATACAAAATTTTGGTTAATAAAGGCGCATTAGTTGATTGGCAGTCTTGAAGTGAAATAACATCATTTTTTTTCCAGTATTTCAATTCGTTCCATTGTTCAATACTCGCCCAGCTAAATAAAATTGGGCTTTTCAAATTAGTAATAATTGCTTCTGTTAGGCGTTCATTTTTTTTCTCGGCTGCATCTTGATTTGTTAATAAATCATATAAAAGTTTTGAACCCAAGCCATATTTTCCAATACTTTCGTCATCAAAAGCCTTTTCACTATCTTCTTTATTCAAAAATGAACGCAATTGTCCAGGAGCTTCTGTACCATCAGTTTTGAAAGGTTCGCCATTATTAACAACTAAAAACCAATTTTCATTGAACGTAATCGCCAGTTTTGACGCTTTTGCATCATCAGCATTTTGTAGGAATTCGTAGAAAATTTGTGTTTGTGTATTTTTAGCAAATTTTGAAATTTGTCCTACAATATTGTCTATATTTTTACCACTTCCGTAAAAATCTTTTAAAAGTGGTTCATCTTTTTCGCCTAAGCAATGAGCATTATAGTCAATATCATTACGTTTGACTAAAATCTGCTCTCTGTATGCTTTTATATCTCTTACTTTCATAATCAATAATTTTTTTATTTTTTTCACGAATACCAACGGATAAATCCATTGGCTACGGGTCGGTCGTCGCTATGCGACTTTTAGAGTTGCTGTGCAACGACCGACCCATAGCGTTGGGTTTTAACCCAATGTGTTAGATGAAAATGGGTTATTTTTTAGGTTTATCTTCAATAATTACCCGAAACTCAATGCGACGAGATTGTTCGGGATTAATATTGGATAACGTTGTTGGTTTTCCATCTTTATCAAGTGGTTTGGTGTAAGCATAACCACTTGGCACAAGTCTGTCCATAAAAAATTTCCAAACATCAGGAGAATTTTCGTGCATTTTTGCGACATAAGGTGACTCATTGACAAAATATTTCAATACATTAAATGCTCGTTGCGTTGCCCACTCATAGTTACAAACATATATACAACTTGGGTCAATTTTTGAAGGTGCATTATCTGTATGTCCTTCTATACGTATTTCTTTGATTTCAATATTTTTATTTTGCTTCGCTATGGTAAAAAGTTTTCCAAAATAACGAGGAATGAATTTATCTATCTTTTGCGCTAAAACTTGATTTACAGTAACCTCTCCCAATTCAAAAAAACCTTTTTGTCGAAATCGTACTGTTTTAGTAATTGTATCAACTTGTATAATATCATCATTTTTAAACTCTTCCCAAAGTTCTTTTATCAAAGCTCTTTGAGTATTAGCAGCAGAACCTTCGCCACCGCAAGGCGGCGGACAAACAGGACAATCCTTCGCCTTACTCGCCAACAGCAACGCAATAACCATAAAACTAATCAAAAATCCTGTGAGCATATCCGCATAGCTAATCCAAAAGCTGTGTTCGCTATCATCTTCTATTTTTTTATTGAACATCGTTGTTTAGGTTTTGTTGGGTTGTCAATATAGTTTTGGTATTATCCAATTGCGTGATAACACCATTGATTTGGTTGATACGGTCTTGCATATTTTCCATTGATTTTGCAATGTCATTCCAATTTTGAATTAAAGTACTTCCGTTTTCACGAACAGCTTTTAATTCCTTTAATTGTAGCTTGATGTTATCTATCAATTCCGTTTTGTTCTCATTTACTTTTTCGTATTTTTCTACGGTTTCTTTGAAAGATTTTGTTGTCGTTTCAAGTGCCGTTTGAGAACGAGTTTGATACTTTTCTATTCTTTCAAAAGTTGCTTCAAGGTTTTGGATTTTTGCTGCCAAAACTTTTTCTATTTCAATTGAAATATTATTACCAAATCCACTAACGATGCCTTCAATTTCGCCCAATTTCCCTGACAATTGTGTATTGATACCGTCAAGATTTTGTAGTGATTGCTTGATGGCATTACTACCTGTATCTTTTACAACCTTCTCTAATTTTTGAATTAACTCCTCGAAAAGATTAGTGTTAAATTGCTCTGTTGTTGAGTTAAAAGTAGAAAAAGCTGTATTCAACTTTTCTAATTCTGCTTTATTTGAGCCTGTATTTTCAACAATTTGCTGCAAAAGAAGATAAGGATTAGCATTTTCTCCTGCTTTTTTTTGCTCTTCCTCTTCAATTTCAGAAATTTTTGACTTGATTTTATATGTCATTATCAGACTAAAAAATAATCCTACAAGCGAACCTAAGAAGGCTGAACTAACCTCTTTCATTAATTCAGAAATATTATCGCCATTGCCATTTCTTCTGAAAATTAAGAATAGTGAAACAAAAGTAAAGAAAATACCAACTCCCATACAAAAGCCAGGGATACTAGACCAGTGCCTCGCCTTTGAAGAAGGACTATAAATGACATAAAAAATATAAGCTAAACTAAAAATAGCCACTAAAATACCGTAAATCATAAAACCTAATTTTTAAAAGTTAAAAAAGCACAAAAAAAGCCACACACCATACCTTCCCAGTATCGTGTGTAGCTTTCTTCATTAGTAAAACACAAATATAAAACTAAAATTTAGATATTCAATTTTTATTTATAAAAAGATAATAATTCTGTTTGTTTCAAGGACATCATTTTATACTAAATCTTCAAAAATCCATTGTTCTTCAAAATTTACTTCATTTTTCTCTAATAACATTATATATTCTTCTCGAAAAGTTGTTTTCTGATGGTGTATTTCTTGGTTTGCAATGTATTGATAAACGGCATCAAGATGTGTCCTACTCACGGAAAATGCACCGTAGCCATCTTGCCAAGCAAATTTTATTTCTAATTTTTCGCTTTCATTGAGCCATTTTGAACTATTGGCTTTTATATTTCGCATAGTATCTGATATGGTCAAGGTTGGTTTCATTCCAAATAAAATATGGACATGGTCTTCTATTCCATTGATAGCCAATGTTTTGTGACCCATATTATTGATAAT
>JANMGN010000646.1:0-1667 GCA_031374645.1 Chitinophagales bacterium
GGATTATATGACGCAGCAAGGTGCGCTTCCGTTTCGTGAGTTTCCTTATGACGAAAACGATTGTGGTACTCGTCCCGACCAAAATCAGGTCAATCGTGCTGGTAACTTTCGTATGAGAGGCTACACTCGTTTGACCGAAGATGCAGGCGATTATGCTGTAAATTACCAAGCAATTAAGCAAAATTTAGCTGCTGGTGCGCCCGTAGTGTTTGGTATGAATGTGCCACGTTCTTTTATGCAAAACATGATGGGACAAAAAGTTTGGCGTGCCAACCAAGAAGATTATTCGGGAAGTAACTCTGCTGGTGGTCACTGTATGTGTCTTATTGGTTACGACGATAATGTAGCTGGTGGTTCGTTTCAAGTGATGAATTCTTGGGGCAACGAATGGGGCGAAAACGGTGTAGCATGGGTGCCGTATAAGGAGTTTATGACTTTTACACAAGAAGCATATGGCGTTGCACCTATGCCAAAACGGGATGGTTCTCAAAATACGTTGGCTTGCCAAATTGGTTTGGTAGAAAATAATTCTAAGCGTTATATTCCTTTGACGACTACTTCGGGCAATTTGTTCAAAACGGTTTCGGCTATCCCAAAAGGTACAAAATTCAAGATGGAGGTAAAAAACTCTTCGGAATGTTACATCTATATTTTTGGACAAGAAACGGATAACTCAAGCTATGTTTTGTTTCCTTATACTAAAAAACATTCTCCTTTTTGCGCTATTACAGGCATCAGAAAATTTCCTCGCAAGGAAAGTTTACAAGCAGATGCCGTTGAAAATAAAGATTTTATGGCTATCGTAATGACCAAATCTCCGATAGATTTTGCAAAAATGAATGCTGCTATAAATGCAAGTCGTCAGCCTACTTATCAGATGAAAGTGAATGAGGCTTGCGCTCAAATGGCATTGCAAGGCGTTCGTTTTGCTGCACAAAATGGGACAATTCAGTTTCAATCGCAAGCAGCGCCTAATCAGGCAGTTGCGATGGTAGTAGAAATAGACAAGCAGTAAAAAGTTATACAACTTATATTTTTGGGCGCATCCATGATTTTGGCGCAAATATTGAAAATGGGTCTAAAAACCTGACAGGCTTAAACTCCGAAATTGCCAAAATCATGTATGAAGCATATTTTTTGACCTCCTTGATGTTAAATAACCTCAGCGAGGTCAAAAATAATTTCATTTTTTTATGATAAATTAAAAAAATGTCGTACATTTGACTGTCACAATTGACTTATATTAATTTATTAAACATAAAAATTTTTAAAATGAAAAAAATCCTAATTATCGTATTATTATTTTGTGGTACAAACCTCTTATTTGCACAAACTGTTGCAAAAAAAGCAACCGCTGTGAAACAAGAAACAAAAACAATGAGCCAAGGCGTAAAAAACGCCTTCGTCATCGAAATTCCTAATGCAAAACCTGATTTTGTAGAAGATAAATGGAAAGGTTTGTTGGATTCGTACAAAGCGAAGCCAAAATGGAACAGAAAAGAAAAAGAATTTTTCTCTGACAATGCACAAATTACAGAAATCAACGGCAATAATCCCGTAGATGTTTATGCAAAAATCGAAGAATCTGGTACAAATAATACTTTGCTAACAGTTTGGTTTGACCTCGGCGGTGCATACTTAAATACTGCTGACCATAGTGAAAAATG
>JANMGN010000663.1:0-2590 GCA_031374645.1 Chitinophagales bacterium
CACGACTTTCATTATATTACAAACATTTTTTGAGTGGAAATATCTCAAGTCAGTGGCTTTTATTACTTGTAGCCACACTTTCTGCTTTTTTGGGCGCATATTTTGGAAATATACTTTTGAAAAAAGTAACCATAGAATCAATACAAAAAATAGTCGCTTTTGCATTGATATTGTTTGCAATTGTATTTGGTTTAGGTATAATTTAACAGTACCATCTAAATCTTCCCCGAAAGGGAAGGAGATAAAAAAAGACTTCAATATGCTGAAAATCAATAACTTATATAAAATAATAAATTAACGAAAATAATAAAATATCACAATGAAAAAAGCAACCTCATACTATATACTATTTTTAGCCATCTTTTTTTCAGCGTGCAAAGAAGAACCCATCGTAATTCCTAAATTGAGTGGTGGAAATCCTACAACTGGAAACACGATAGAAAAAAAGATTTTTGTAGAAGAATACACTGGTGCAGGCTGCGTGAATTGTCCTGACGGTGCGGCAATTTTAAATGATTTACAAAGCAATACTTACAAAGATAAGTTAATTTTGGTATCTATTCACGCTGGTTTTTTTACTAAAAAATCACAACTTCCAAAAGAAGCAAAATTAGATTTAACGACCCTAAAAGGCAACGAATTACAAGCCTTTTTGGGCGAACCGAACGGCTACCCTGCTGCTATTTTTAATAGAAAAATACGTGATGCAAACACCAATTCTTTGGTCGTAGAAAGTAAAGATCAATGGGCAAGTTTGATACAAAGCGAAGTGAAAGAGAGCGCAAAAGTGAAAATCACGTTCAAAAACAGTTTTGCCCCTACAAGCCGAGTGCTGCAAATAAATACCCAATTTGAGCCAACAGAAACGCTAACAGGTGACTACGCTTATACGATTATGATAACGGAGAACAACATTACTGACGCTCAAAAAACACCGACTGGCGTAAAAGTAGATTACGTACATCGTCATGTTTTGCGAGATATTTTGACGGCTGCACAAGGAAATGCTATTTCGGAAAAGCTAACAAAAGGTGTTGTGATTGAAAAATCTATCAATTATACGCTTCCAACTAACTGGAAATCAAAGGATTGTGATGTGATAGTGATTTTGCACAAAATAGGAACAAGTAAGGAAGTCCTGCAAGTGGCAGATGAGGCAGTGGAGTGAAATGTCAGGTATTTTGGCCTATCCATACTTTTTAGTTTTTTATAATTTACAAACCTCGTAGATCTTTTAGACCTACGAGGTTTGTAAATTATAAAATCGCCAAAATCACAAATAAACCCAAATAAGAAATAAACACGGTTGTCTTAAGTAGTTGGGCTAAAACTATGAAGTCAAAAAAGCTCCTTTTTACTTGGTAATTCTTCTAAAAACTCAAAATTTTTTGCTTCATAATTCATTTTACAACAATAAGTTTCCAGTCCATTACAAACGACCAAGTATGGCGCTTTCAACTCAAAATTATACACCGCTGCTTGCCTAAAAACATCGTCCGTAATTTTTATTTTAGGCGACTTACATTCTACTATCAAAAACGGTTGTGTATTTTCGTCATAAATAAGCATATCAAAACGTTTTTGCAAACCGTTGATAATCAGCATTTTCTCTACCGAAATGCTATTTTTAGAATATGCCAAATCTTCTAAAAAGTAAAGCGTCAGGAGTTGTCTGACGCTTTCTTCTGGTGTTATGACCAAGTATTTTTTACGAATTGGGTCAAAGACTTTGGTCTTTCCATCTTCTTTTTTTAGCACAAGTTTACCACTATGCTTCAGAAGGTCGAGTGAAATTATCATGGTGTCTTTCCGATTCGTTGTTTATATTTTCTTCTATTGTATTAGCCTGACTATCTGGAAGTTGCGTAAGTTTATCGAGCGAAACAGTGTGTATTCCCTCTTCTTTTACATCAAAAACTTCTGCTAATTCTTGCTCTTCTACAGCTTCGGTTTCTACCAATTGCTCGGGTTCTACCTCAGCAATTTCTGGCTCGGGCGGCAAAGGAGAAAACTCCTGCTCTACCCCTTCCAAAATACGCAACATTCGTTCGATTTCGCCCTCTTTATTTCTCCACCAACTTGCCGACCAAGTATCTAAAATTCTGAAATTAGCATCTCTGAGTTGTTTTTCAAAATCAGCCTCCCAGACAGAATCGGGCGTAAAAGGCAGCGTAAACGTACCATCAATTCGCAATGCAATGTCTGGTTCGTTTTCTTCTTTTTTTCCTATCACAACAGGTACTGTCAGACTTCCGATTTGCGGCATGAGCGTTAGCGTTCGGTAACTTACACTGCTTTGAAGCATTGTAAATATTTCTTGTGCCAATACGTTTTGTTGCTGATTTTTCACACTACCCAAACCTTCCGAAACCTTTTCTAAAATAGACATTTGTCCTTGATAATCAAGGTTTTGTAAAGCTAATTTGTATTTCACTAAGGAACTCAAAAGGAAAGTTCCCTTTGCAGTATGCGATTCGTAGAACTCATCAAAATAACTATATGGTATGGAATGACAAAGGTAAAATTTATGGCTCGCACGGGTCAAAGTTTGGTACAAATATCCAAAACCTTTGGTAGAATTTAGAGCTTG
>JANMGN010000684.1:0-2033 GCA_031374645.1 Chitinophagales bacterium
TGAGCGTATATCATTCATTTGAAGAAATAAAAAAAGGCTTTTCACGTACAATTGCTATGCCCGAAGGCTTTGAAAAATTCTATAATTGGTGCAACGGAAACGAAGCCTTACCAAGTGGCGATTTTGAATTTTTTCCAGATGATGGCGAAGCGATTACGCATTGGTCACGTATTCCTAATTTGAATGATTATTTTGTGCAATTTGGTAGTACAGGCAATGGTTCTATGATTGGAATTTGGCAGCCCGAAGCAGGTAAACAAATATATATGCACCTCAGCGCAGACGAAGGCTGGGGAACAGAATTGGCGGATAATTTTATTGATTTTCTCAGAATTTTAGCAATTGGCTATGAAACTTTGGGTTATTTTACAGAACATACTATCCAAGAACTTAACAAATTAGCCGAAAATGCAGACCTTAATCAAGGTTTTAATCCGCTATTTAAACAATGGGTAGAAACTGAATTTCAAACGACTGTACCAACTACAAATATCGCATTCAAACGAGAAGGTACACCTTTCAATGATTGGATTGCACAAAAAGATGCGGAATATCAGAAAATGCCCTTGTTGGATTTAGATAAAAACGCACCTTGCAAAGCCGTTTTTCAAGGCGTTTGTGACAAAATTGGAGCGTATTATGAGCGTCGAGGCTACAAATATTCGCCTTCAAGTCGGAAAATAACGTACAAACAAGACGATTATACAATGGAAATCGGCTTTTTTTCTACAAGAACAAACACGCAAGGACAGTCCGTAACGTTGCAAATAATACCTACTTTTTATAAAAAATCAAGTAAAAACGCTGAAAATCCGAAGGGTTTAATTGGTGGCTTTCCCGATATTTTTTATACAAAAACAAATGAAATACCAGCAAAAATGACGATAAATCATATTTTTGGCGAAGTACAATACAATACTGAAAGTTGGGTAACAGAATCGGTCATTCGAGATTATCATGCTTGCGAAGTAAAAAATTTGACGAATGAAAATTTTAATAAAATTACTTCATTTATAGACGATAAAATCGTGGTAGTGTTCAACACAAATTTTCTTTAATTTATTTCGAGTTTTCGCTTTGCTCAAACTTATATTCGTGTTAAACTAAAATTCGTGTTAAAAAAAGGTTTGAGCGAAGCGAAAACGCAATAAATTCGTGTTAAAATAAAAGTTTACTAAATCACTATTTTTGTTTCCACTAATATAACAAAAAATGAAAGAAGAGATATTTAATCTCGAACTATTCAATCCCAAACTTACCGTTTTTCCCAAAATGGTATTCAAGAAAAAATTTGATACACATCTGTTTATGAATCTTGAAGATTGGTTCAACAATGCAGATGATTATCGTGATTTACAGTGCTTTATGCAAGCCATTAATGAATCGTACTTATATTGTGCTGTACCGAATTTTCACAATTGTCCAGATTTAAAATGGGATATTTCCAAGTCACATGCTGAATTTAAAGAGGCTTATATGGCAAAAAGTAACGAAACCAACGAATATTTGGGTTTGCGAATCAGTGCTGAAGGTTTTTGGTATGGAGATAGCGGTGATTGGGCAATTGTCAGCGATTTGATAAATAATATTTATATCGTTGGTTTGAATAACGACGCTGCATTGAATTTTAAGGCAGATTTTCCTGATAAATATTTTGATTCGCAGGAACAAATAAGAAGACAATTGGATTTTAATAGTATCTTGGGAAATGAAATTGATACTAAAAATTCGGAAGTAAAGGCTTGGATGGATGCGTTTTTGAAACTGTATCACTAACAATTTATGAAGGTCAAACCTCATAGGACTAAAAAATCTATGAGGTTTATAATTAATAAAAATACTGATTAGTAACCGTTAAAAAATAAATTATAACACTTTGTATTAATTGATTAAAAGTTTGCCACTTCGAGCTGACCTTAGCTCAATTCCGATTTTTGTATCTAAAAATAGCGTGCCGTAGGCAAAAAAGTGCTTTTGGGCTGTTGTTTGAGCGCAGCGAGTTTCAGAACAAAAGCACTTTTTTAGCTGTTTTA
>JANMGN010000726.1:0-1668 GCA_031374645.1 Chitinophagales bacterium
TAAAAATTTATTTTTAATAGATATGTCACATATTTTTTAAAATAAAAGTAGAACTGCCCAGTGAAGACTATATATTTGTGATTGAGAAAACAATTTTATAATCAGGTCATCAAACATACTTACACGTATGAAAAAGTCAAAAGTGAGCATAAAGCCTTTGACTATCAAAAGTCTGGCAACCGTACGCCCTACTGCAATCAACAGCAAAGGTAACAACGGTGGCTATACTTGGGTAGGTTAAACGAAGAAATTACAAATTTTTTAGCATCAACAGCTATGGAATAAGCGTAGTGCATCAACTTTTGATGTACTACGCTTATCTTTTTAGCTTAGTTACGTACGACCTGAACCGTAGCCTATTTACCCATAAAATGTTTATTCCGATTAGCAGCATTTTCTCGCACGTTCATATAAAAAAGGTTAAAATCGCCAATATGGTAGTTTTTTCTTACAAAAAAAATGCTTCCTTTGAAGTACGGTTTACTTGCCCAAAGGATGCCGTTATGGTTTTGAGCATCTACAAAATTCGGATGTAGCTTAAAATCGCCTACGACACCGCCCAGATTGAGTGAAGCTGGCGCATAAGTTTCGTCCGTTTTCCAGTTCAAGGGGTTTACTACCGCAATATTTTGTCCAAGTGGAACTTTTATATTTTCAAAACCTTTTTTCCAAGTTCTCCAAGCACAAAAACAGCCTATTTCGTCAGCGTTTTCACAAAGATTTATAGATTTGAAATAGTTTTTAGGGATTGGAATACCAACCAAATACGCTGCAACAAGCTGTTTTTGTAACGGCGTGCCATCAAAAAACTCTTTTACCAAGCGCATACCATGTGTAGTTCCTTGACTGTGACCGACTATCATAATTGGTCTGCCCCGATTGTAATTTTTTAAATAATATTCAAAAGCATTTTTTACATCTTCGTAAGCCAAATCAAATGCTTTTTTGCAAGATTCTGGGTCGTTTTGTAAGTAATAACATTTGATATGTGCTTGTCGATAGCGAGGCGCATAGATTTTTCCAGTATTATTGAAAATACTTGCTTGAAATTTGATAGGCGCATCATCTACTGCTTTATTGAAAGGAGCATAATCTATAGGCGCATTCCAATTGGTTTGGTATTTTTTACTTCCCGTATAAATCGTAGGATATAGAAAAAACACATCAATCTCAGCATCTTTTTGGTTCTCTTGTAACGAAAATGGCGAAAGGTCGGCTTGATCTTGTTTGTCTGGTAATGCTGCCCAAACATCAGGATTAGCATAATTGGGCGCAGTCGGGCGCAGTGTAGTATCAAATGTACCTTTAGGTTTTACTGTACCACAAGCCACTAACAACGGAAGGAAGATGTATAAAAACTGAATTTTCATTGGTCTATTTTTAATTTAATCAAAAGTAAAAAAAACTACGATAACAACAAAGTTATCGTAGTTTTTTTTGAGCAATACGTGTAAATGAAATAAAAAAAAGCTGTTTCAGACTATGAAACAGCTTTTCTGTAAATGAAATTTTTAAAACAACTATCGTACAATTACTACCTTATGCCAACTCATTTCGCCTGTATTTTCTGATTTTACAAGCACCTGATAAATACCTGATTCCCAATCTTGGGTTTCGATGGTGTTTTCTTGGCTTTGGCTACGTATTTGCTTAATATTTCTTCCCTGT
>JANMGN010000566.1:0-6380 GCA_031374645.1 Chitinophagales bacterium
GCTTTGGTATAAATACCGCCACCTACACGTGCAAATAATGCGATAGATTCTGCACCCAAAGAAAAACCAGCTAAGGTTTCTAAGATTTGAGACATTCCTTCATAACCAGGCCAAGTACCGTGACCTAACCATAAGTATAATATTGCGAACAAACCACTTAATCCTAATACTGCCAAACCAGCAACACCAAGACCCATCACTGAACCACCTTTGAAAGATACGTCCAATGCTTTTGAAAGGCTTGTACGAGCCGCTTCGGTTGTACGTACGTTCGCTTTTGTAGCGATACGCATACCAATATTACCAGCCAATGCTGAAAATACAGCACCAATAATAAAGGCAACGACAATAAAAATGTGAGATTTTCCCTCTGTTGCAATAGAAAGACCAGCCAATGCGGCACTTGCAATTGCTACGAATATAGCCAAAACACGGTATTCTGCTTTCAAAAATGCCAATGCACCTTCTGCGATATACTTTGCGATAGTGGTCATTCGTTCGTTACCAGCGTCTTGTTTTGTTACCCATGAGGATAAATACGCCATGTACAATAAGGCTAAAAGCCCAAATAAAGGTAATAAGTAAACTAAATTTGCCATGTTTAAGCGACTTGGATTTTTACAATCTGTTTTATAAATGAAATAAAATACGGATTTTTGAGTACATTTTTTTATATGTGTACGCAAAAGACTGCAAAAGTAGGTTTATTTTAGCATTTTGACAAAGGTTTACAAGAAAATATTTAAAATTTGTTTATTGTTTGCTAAAATATAAATAATTCAACCAAGTAACGATTAAAAAATAACTTATGTATTTTCATCACTTCGTGATATTTTTTTTAAACACATAGATACATAGAAGCATAGTATTTTAATAATTCTATAAAATAAAATTACTGAAATGCGTTTAAAAATAAAAAAATAAACATAGTATTTTTTTAGCACAACTTATTTTTTTTAGTTATACTTGAGCAGTTGGGCTAAAATAATGCTAATCCTTTGCTTCGCTCTGAAAAGCTGATAATTCATTCCTATAACTATCTATTTGTTGTTGCTTTTCGCTATCGCTCCAACCCAAAATAGCTGCCATCACATCTGCTGCCAAAGGAATTACAGCTAAACAAGCTGCCCAATCTGTGAACTCCAAACGTATTCTTCTGCCCAATGCGTCACGTAATGTACAAGCCATTTCTTCTTTTGTAACATAAGCAATTTCGGCTGCGGTATAAGGGTATTTTTCAGACAATCGGGTACGCATTAAAGTGCTATTTTCTGCTAAAACAACTTTTGCACGGCTACCATATTTTTTCATCAAATGCTGTGCGATGTCCTCTGCTATTTCAAATTTGCTAACTAATTTTTTCCAATCCTCAAAGCTATATTGTTCGCCGCCAGCTATAATTTGATTTTTAGTTTTGCACAAAGTATTGATTTTCAATATTTTACAAACATCATCAATCGTATCTTTTGCCATTAAGCGATAGGTTGTCCATTTGCCGCCCATGAGCGAAACCAAGCCAGATTTTTCATCCATTTCTATTTCGTGGTCACGTGCAAGGCTTTTCGTATCTCTACCAGCTGTACTCAATAATGGGCGCAATCCGCTAAAACCTGCTTTCACTTGCGAAGCTGTTGCAGGTATCGTCAAATAACGATTTAGCGTTTCTAAAAGGTAATTTATTTCTTCTTTATTGATAGTTGGTTCTTCTTTTTCTTCTGAGTAAGGCGTATCGGTCGTGCCTAATAAAATCTCGCCTTCCCAAGGAATTGCGAAAACAACACGCCCGTCGCTTGTTTTTGGTATGAGCATCGCATTTTCAGCTGTTCCCATAACGGATTGTGGTAAAATCAGATGCGAGCCTTTGCTTTGTGTCACTCTTTTGGGTAAATTAGGATTTGCCAAAAGGCGAATTTTATCTGCAAAAGGTCCAGTACAATTGATAAAAACTTTTGCTTTTATTTCAAAATCATCAGTTCCAAAATCATCTTTTACTCTTATACTTTTTATTTTACTATTTGTACCATGTTGAAAATCAACAACTTCCAAGTGGTTGCAAACGACTGCGCCATTTTCGGCAGCTGTTTTTACCAGCATCGTGCAATAGCGTGCATCATCAAGCTGACCGTCGTAATACATTACTGCGCTATGGATTTTGTCATGCAAACCATTTATACGAAGCAAACTTTCAGCTTTATTGAGCCATTGACTTTTGGGAAGGGGGTCATTTTTTGCAAAAAAACCATAAATACGCAATCCAATTGTAAAATAAAGTCCTTCAAACCAAGAATAACAAGGTGTGAGCAGTGCCAAAGGGCGGGTCAAATGTGGTGCATTTTTCAATACAATATGACGCTCTTCCAGACCGTGACGGACTTGTTTGAGCGCACCAAAATCTAATTTTTTAAAGGCTTGTTCTAAATATCTTACGCCACCATGAATAAGTTTAGTGGATTTTGAAGAAGTTTGTGAGGCAAAATCTTCTTTTTCTATCAGTGCCACTTTTAGTCCTCGCAGCTGCGCATCTAAGGCACAACCTGCTCCTGACGCACCTGCTCCTATGATGCAAACATCAAAATCTTCTGTTTTTAGTCTTTCTAAATGTTCTTTTCTGTTCATTTTGGGTATTTTTGTAACTGAGATTTACATCAAATAAGACATCACGACTTCATCTAAATAACGATTTTCACTTTTCAAAAAAGTAAAATTTCGCAATACGCCTTCTTTCTCAAAACCTACACTTTCATACAGCCGAATAGCAGTTGCGTTTGTAGTAGCAGTGCTTAATTCTATGCGTTTTGCACCATTTTGCTTCGACATTTCTATCACGGTTTGCATCATTTTTTTACCAAAGCCTTGTCCACCAAAATCAGGATGAATAGCTACGCCACCCAAATACATGATGTGCGAATTGCGATACGGCATTTGAAATAATTTGAACATTCCGACCGCTTCCGAATTATCGTTGTAGCAAATATAGATTATTTTTCTTGTAACTAAATCTTCGTAAATGGACAAAAAACTATCTTTGCTCATTGGTTCGTACAATAAAAAAGGATTTATATCAGGGTGCATATAATATCCAAAAATAAGGTCTAAATCTTCGTTTGTGGCTATTTTTGTAGTCATAAAAAATGTAAAAAATTGATTATCAATTGTTTATATTATTCGTTTTTAATCACTTCGTAGTGATACCAATTAAAGTCTAAGCCCAACTCAAAGCCAGTTGCAGGATATAATTGATTTCCAATATCGTTGGTTTTAGCTGTCTCGAGCATTATCTCGCAAGCATTAGTATCTTGTGCCAATTGTTTTGCACGCTCTATTAAGGCTTTTGAAAAACCCTTGCCTCGCTCTGTCGGCACTACGTACAAATCATTGAGCAACCAAATTTTTTTCATTCTTGTAGAAGAAAACAAAGGGTATAATTGTGTGAAACCAACGGCTTTTCCGTCTTTATTATATGCTAAATAAATGACGGATTCTTCTTTTTCGATGCGCTCTTGCAAAAATGCTTTTGCAGTGTCAGGAGCAGCATCTTTTTGGTAAAAGTTTCGATATGCTTCAAAAAGAGTAGTCAGAATATCTAATTCGGAAGTAGTCGCTTGCTTTATCATTTTGATTTAAAAATTAGCTTAAATTATACTTTTTTGACTAAACATTCGTCAGCGAATACATCAAAATCTAATAGTTTTTTGTCTGTAATCCATTTGATAAGATTTTCGCCAAGCAATTCTTTTCTCCAACCTTTGTTGAGTGTACTATTAATAAAATCGTTGTCGTCGCCATTTGCTTTTAGTGCAGATTTTGACATTACTATCGAGTGCGCTACATTTTTTTTCATGCAAGTATGACGTATGAGCAAGTATAAAAACTCCGTACGAAGCGTTTCTTCGGCGGTTTCTTCTTCGTATTTTGGAATACGTGTGAGCCAATTTTTTTCTTCTTCTGTGATTTTTGCCTGAAAAAGCTCATTGAAAGTATCCCAATGTTTCACGATAGTTTTATCCGAAATTACTCGATTTTGTTTGAGCGCAGCTTTGCCTTCATTGATATTTTTGACTATCATAGAAATTGTTTTTGTAGGCAAAATCATCTCTTTGGAGTAATTTTTACGTTCAGCTTCATCTCGTCGCCAAGCTAAAAGGCGTATCAAAAAGAGCTGCTCTCGTGGTGCAAGATGGGAAGTAAGATTGCTCTGCAAGGCTTCTTTCATGGGGTCGATTTCGTAATAATCGGCAGTTTCGAGTTTTGCCAATTCCTGCTGTACCCAATGCAAACGGTTTAGTTCTTCTAAGCGTTCTGTCAGCGTTTTCCAAAGTTTGGGCAAATAAATCACATCATTGAAAGCGTATTTGAGCTGCTTTGGGCTAACAGGTCGAGTTTCCCAATCTGTAACAGTAAATGCTTTACTAATTTTTACTTGTAGCTCTTTTTCTGCTAATTTTTGAAACGAAATAGGATAAGTATTTGTCAAAAAACCAGCCGCTACTTGTGTATCGAAGATGTTTTTTGGCATTGTGCCAAAAACAGCATTTAGCACACGATAATCGTTGTCGCCAGCGTGTGTTATTTTTGTAATAGCTTCATTTTCAATGATTTGCAAAAAGGAAGAAATATCTTCTATCGTAATAGGGTCAATGACATAGACACCAAATTCCGTCACCGCTTGTATCAAACAAAGCAGTGGCGCAAAACGTTTTTCTCCTACAAATTCTGTATCGAAAGCTATCCAAGTAATGCTTTTGTTGTCATCTGCAAACGATTGTAGTTGTTCCGCATTGTCTATGTATTGGTATTCCATATTTTGATTTTACTTGATTTTTACTTGTTGTGATAAGTAGTTGGGCTAAAATAAGCGACATTTTTTTTGGTTAATCTATGATTTTGGTGGATTAGTGCGTTCGTCCCAACATTTTTTTTAACCTCTCAGGATTTTAAAGCCGCACACCTATTTATAAAAATAAAACCTTGTCCGATGTATATTCGTATGGACAAGGTTTTGTTTTTGTGTTGTTGGTTTTGAGTGGTATTTTACTCTACCGTAACTTTTAAACTTTCTTCTGAAGTTTTTGTTGCATTTAAGCTCAATTTTTGTTCTTTTTTGCCATCAAAAACAGAGATTGCTGCTGTATTGGGTTCTTTTAGACCAAAACTTTCAGCATGCGCTGTGATAAAATTTTCGCCAGGTTCAAGTGTCAAAATAAACTCTTGTGGCTTATTTTTTAGTTCAATATTAGCAAATTTTTTCTTTCCATTGATATATATAGAAACCACGTCACCGTCTTCGATAGAGTTGTCCCAAACCTTTAAGGTAATAGTACGATTTTTTACGGCTAATGTTTTGTTTACGACCGTTTTTCTTCCATTTATTTCTGTCGGAGGCGCAGGTTTCGGTATTTCTGCTACTACAGGTGGCGCAACAACTACTGGGTCGGGTTTTACTTCGGGCGTTGGTTTCGGAGTATCTACCTTTGGTTTTTCTACTTTTGCTATTTCAGGTTTTGGTTTATCTTCATCGCAAGGCAACACGCAAGAGCCGTAGATACGAATGGTAAAACCTGGCCCTTGGGAAGTAACATTGCTTACTAAGATAACATACGCCTCGCCCGCTTTTGCTTTTATGGGTCTTAAAAAACTATTGTTATCGTTTGTGCAGCCTGGCTCTTCTCGAATATCATCTTCGCCGTCACGCAAACCTGTCGTTCCCATACAAGGACTTGGGTAATGGTTATCGCCTGATGCGCAGCAGCGTAAAATCCGCTTTTCATCGCAACCGCCATCTACTCTATACACCACAAAATCCATGTCATCGTCCCGATTTAGCGGTTTTATAGTAAATTTGAGTGAGCCAGCTTCTTTTATCGTAAATTTTATCCAAGCGGAGTTGTGTTCTGCATTGCCATCTTCTGTACCGATACCACCCATAAAACAAGGTGTAGGAACTGCCTCAAAATTATCACGTCCTTCGCCGCTCAGTTTTTCAAAAGTATAAGTGTCTTTTTTACAAATTTCTTTTGCTTTTATACAGTCTGCATATTTTTGGGCTTGGGTACAAAAGGCTAAAAATAGTAGAATAGTGAATAGGAATAGTTTTGGTTTCATCATCTGTGTTTATTTTATTTTTCCAAAAAAAAATTAAAACACAAAATTGCATTAAAAAAATTCAAATATTGGTATTTTAACTTATTTTTAATAAAATTAAATTTGAAGCGAAAAAAAAAATGATTTGGTTGATAAGAAAAAAAGCTGTTTCAAACAATGAAACAGCTTTTTTGTAATGAAATAAAACTAACTATCGCACAATTACTACCTTATGCCAACTCATTTCGCCTGTATTTTCTGATTTTACAAGCACCTGATAAATACCTGATTCCCAATCT
>JANMGN010000797.1:0-4869 GCA_031374645.1 Chitinophagales bacterium
GCCATGAACAGATAAAGCAACATTTCCTTCCTTTGATTTCATAGCAAAAGTTGCCCCAAAGCAACGAATATCTAAGCAACTCAATAGGTTTTTTGCTACGGTATTTTTTTCTTTTCCGCCTTCGCCAAATGCAGAAATGTAGCTTTCTTCCAAGCTTTTAGGAATAAAATCATCTTTATATTGTTTGAAGTAAAACACTTTATCACTTGGATAAGTATTTTTTAAATAGTTTTTGATAGCATACTTCAACGCCTTATCCGTAGCATAGACTACGCCATTCGGCAAAGTTCTTGGTTGATGCGAAAAATCAGCATTGTAATTAGAGTTGATTGATTTGATAATAGCGCAACCAAATACACGGTTATTAAAATTTGACATAATTATATTGAATTTTAGATAGTTATGAATTAATTATTTTTATTCTTCTGTGCTTTCTTGGATAACTTCTTCTTGTACTTCTTTTTTCTCAGTTGGAGTAAAAATTTGACAATCAGAGAAAAAACCTGCTAACATAATTGGCACAAGCTCCTTTAAATCACTTTTTAAAGGATAATCCATGACGTAAGCAAAAGGGCGATTAAATCGCAAAGCAAAGTTTTCATGTGCGTAAGTCGTAAAAAAGCGGTTTAAGGCTTTTCTAAATTCGTTGTAGTCTGATTTTTGCAAAAAAGGCTCTAAGCGTTTGTAACTTTTGTCGCCAGACTTGCTTTTCGTGAAAATATATCGCAAAACTTGCCCTGCTGCAAATGCGAAAAAATCATCATCATTATCGGGGATTTTATCCTCAATAATTAATTGCCGCATCATTTCAAGATGCTCATTTAATTTACTTGCCATATCAGAATTATTTTTTTTATCAGTGTTAAAATTAAAATTTTTTAAATTAAAGTAAATATTTAGTTTTTCTCGAATAGCTAAATATTTGGTATCTTTCATCGTACTATGTTGAATATCATCTAAGATAGAACTTAAAGTAATAGATCTAAAAACATCAGTTTGTAAAGCTCCTTTTTGCGCTTTATAAATATAGTCATAAAATGATTTTCTATGGCTAAGTAATTGATTTAGAGTATTATGTGTAATATATTTAGGATTATATTCAATGTCGCCAAAGTATTTTAACCATAATCCACCAGCTTTTGTATTCGTAATTAATTGTCTATTGAATATTTTATTAGCAATTTTCCATTCAAACTCAAATGTATTTTCGGCATAAATTGTTGCCCATTTTTTATTGATATTATGATAAAAAATATCCTCAATATTAATCTCTAATTTGTAATCAAAGGCAGGAACAAAGTCAATATCAACCATTTCGCCTTTGAGAAAATAAAGAAGATAATAATTACTTGGCATTTCTATATCAGAAAAAACTTTTTTAAGAATTTCCGAATATGAAATCTTACTATTTTCTTTCAATAAAGCAATAACTTTTTTATTACCAGTTAATTCATTATCTTGAAGTTCCTCTTTATCAATAAAAATAGGCAATGGATTAGGCAGCACTCGTTTTTTAAGTTCATAAAACTGCCAAAGCAACTTCGCATCTTCGCCAGTCATTCGATAATTGTACTCAAAAGGCGCAGTTTTATGTCGCCAATACATTTTTTTATCGCTAAAACTACTCATCGTATCCGCAACACCATAAATGACATCATCAATTGTGGTATTATAATCGTCTTTGTTAAAGACATTTTTAGCAACATAAGCATCATAGACAACTTGATAATCATCTAAATTAGGCATACGCAAAAACAAATGCACATCAAAATCATCTTTTGCCTCTTGATACATTTGACAAGCTGCCAAAACTTCTATCAATTGTTGAATACAGAAATTTTGAAATTTACTAACCCATTCTTTGTGATTGTCTTCTTTTACAAATGGACTTGCGCCTTTAAAATATTGTTCAATTTCTTTTTGTACTAAGGCTTTTCCATCTTTTTCAAGGTTTTTCTTTAAGTTTTTCTTATTAAAATACAAAGCAAAACCCGAGCAAGAGTTACCAAATATTTTTTTATTTGGATTAAAAATTTTAGCAAAAGAAACAGGTTTTAATCTTGTTTGCAATGCTAAACAATGTTCAAAAAAATCGTTCATTTCCGATTTTTTTGTAAATAGTTGTTCTTCTGCGACATACAGTTCGCCATCATCATTTTCATCAATGGAGAGATAAAGTCCTTCCGCTAAGTTCAAATTCATTGAAGAAGCACTCTGACTTATATCTTTCGTGAAATTTTTTAATTCTTGTATCATAATATTTTATAGTTTAACCATTTGTTACGCTCTCGCAACTTATTTGTTACAAAATAATTATCATTTTTAACCATATTTAAAACACTGATTATCTGATATTTTTACACATTCCAATTCCCAAAGCATTATCCTGACCTCCACCTGCAAAATACAAAATGTGCTGCCAACTTACAGGCATATTTATCTCAAAATCAAACAAATACGGAATATATTTCATTGGTGCAATGCCTTGTTTATAAATCGTAAAAGCCTTTTTTCTAACCATATCAGGCGGCGACAACAAGCGAAACGAAACTTCGGCATCTTCAAACGCATCACCTTGTGTGGCTTTCACTTTGCCCCGTAGATTGTGCAAAAAGATTTCCTCAAAACCTTCGTCGAGTGGCGAAAGATATGTTTCGTGTTTGGAGTTTTCGTTCTTTTTTCCAATCAATATGGGCGTGATTGTTGAGTAACGCATCGTTTCCGTGAAGACAGGCGGTGGCAAAATCTCCACATTTTCAATACGAAAATTTACCTTCTCTTGAAAACCTGCCTTAAATTCAAAACTCGCTTCACGAAAAAGTCCTGCGACAAAATTTTCTATGATTTTATCCACACAAAAACTCAATTCCCAAGTCACTTTACCTTCTCTTGTTATTTGAAAACCATCGCCTTGTAAGTAAGGATAAGCATCGAGCCAACCGAAGGTAAAAAGTTTGAAATTACGCCCGTCAGCAGCATAACCCTTGTCATGTAGCCACGCTGAAAACTCAGCATCTGCACGTTCTATAATATTATAAAGTATTGCGCTCAATTCGTAGCGATTATTCAAGGCGATTTTCGCACCTTTCTTACAGGACAGCGTTAGTTTTATTCTCATAATTTTGTTTAGATTTTTATTGTATCAAAATGATTAGATGTGCCAAGACCAGTTTTAAAATACTATACTTAGCACATTTATTTACAATACGTAATTTACTGATAACTTGTTACTTAGTTTTTAAAATGCTAAAAACAGACAAAAAATCAGTATTTCAAAAAAAATAGCTACTCAACCTTTTACGGCTGAATAGCTATTTTAAAAAAATCAAAATAATATTTTGTAAACCTACCTCAAATCTTTTTCGCCAACAGAAAATTCTCCTTTTACCACGCCTTCTTTGTTCACAAATTCAAACTTTACTTTTCTATCGCCTTTTGCACCCGAAACGTTTACTCGTGCAAAATTATGTTCTTCTACGAGCGATTCTTTTACATAATTGAGCCTTTGTTTTTCTTCTTTGGAGAGCTTGTAAATACCCGAAGTGAACGCCGAAGTAACCACGTCATATAAAGGATAAGTTCCCGAACGTTCTTTTTTTACCACAATCGAATGATGACAATCGCCCGAAAGGAAAATTACACCTTTTATTTTTTGCTCCGAAATAAAATCTATCAATTCCTGATACTCCGTCGGAAAATGACGAAATGCGTCGTAAGGTGTCACGTCATTGAGTACCTGGCTACCTGCACAAACGAACTTAAAAGTAGCTTCACTCGTGACCAAATAATTTTTCAGCCATTCCATTTGCTGCGCTCCGAACATTTTTTTAGAAGGATTGGGCTTTCCATTTAGCGAATCGATCATACCGTCGTCGCTCCTAAAATAGCGGTCATCTAACATAAAAAATTCACAATCTCCATAACGCTGCATGGTATAAATACCTTCGTTTTTCTCTCCACAAGAAGGATTTCCCCAGTAATTTTGGAACAATTCACGAGAATAATCCTTGAAACGAAATGATTTATTGGCATTATTGGGCCCATAATCGTGGTCGTCCCAAATCGCATAATGCGACATCGAAGCCCAAAGTTGTTGCATTTGCGGTAATTTTCTGCTGTGCGAATAACGGTAACTCATACCATAACGAGAGCTGTAATCCACCTCTCTTGTGTAGGTGTTATCACCGAGCCACATACAAAAAGTAGCTGGTGTTTTGCCCATCATATCGTATATTTCATAATCTGAGCCATAAGATTTTCCAGGTCTGTCGTAAATTGTATCATTGATGTAAGCACACGAGCCTGTGAGGAAAGTAAAATCAGGTGCAGATTTGCGATATTCCCATAAGTCTTTGGTAATGAACGAAGTAGCATAAGGAATTGTGATTATTTTGCCATCTAAAACAAGCTGATAATCGTATTTTTGGTTTATTTTTAATGCTACTAAAACGAATTTTAAAGGATTAAAAGGCTTTTGTAAAATACCTTCGTAACGTTGTGTGATAGCTGTATTGGGTTTTCCAGTTTCCCAGTATTTGATTTCTGCTTTTTTGACTTTTGGCGAAACTTCTGCCCAAACCAATGCTTCAAAATGCTCCACATAGCCCAACATTGGACCAGAAACTAGCGGTTTTTGAGCAAAAATAAAACTGATAGAAAATAAAAAGGCGAGCGTAAGTTGGTATTTTATCATTTTTTTTCTTTTAAAAATTTCATCAACGAATCTACATTGACGTTTTGATTTTTAGGCACTACGGGTTTTGTATGTTGTAAACTATTTATTTTTTGAATGTATAAAAAAGCAACCGCACAAGTCATCATTACGGCAAAAGTCAGCGCAATACGAGGCATATACATCGTAGTTGCCGA
>JANMGN010000039.1:0-10106 GCA_031374645.1 Chitinophagales bacterium
CAGCAAAATATTCACTTTTATTTTTTTGTATGATAATATCCTCTTTGGCACGTATTTCTTTTTCTACAAAAACAACTACGGTGTCAGCCGCAAAATCAGGGCAACCTGGTGCAGAAGAAGTCCAAATAAAAGTATTTTTACCTGGTTTCAAGCTATCTACTTCTGTAATATTATTATTTTTTTCTTCAATAAAATTATTACCAAGTGCTGTCCAAATACCTGAACCACCAACGATAACTGTACCTGTAAGCGTAATAGGTGTAGGCGAACACAAGAGCGTATCTGTTCCTGCGTAGCCTTTTTCAGGATATTGAAATTTGATAATTTTTTTGGTAGAATCTGCACAACCATTGTCATCACGAGTTACTTTTAATATATATGTACCTGGTTTTGAAATAGCTGCGGTTTGTGTTTTTTCAGTACCTTGCCCAATTACACCGCCGTTGAGAGCTGTCCAAGAGTAAGTATCCGCATTTTTAGAACTTGTTCCGTTGAGTAAAATCAAATCTACGCCACAAGTGAAATCTTGTGCGCCTGTAATTTTGGCTTCTGGAGCTTCTTTATTTTCCGTAATATTAACCGAATCTACGCTTACACAACCATTTTTAGTGTCTGTAACTTTTAATATATAAGTACCTGATTTTGTGATAGTTGGATTAATAGTTGTAGCTGCTGTAATTATCCCTCCGTTTGTAGTTGTCCAAGAAAAAGTGTAAGTTGGACCCGTAGCTACTTTTCCAAGCAATTGAATTTTATTAACCAAACAAGAAAGCAAAGTATCTTTTCCTGCATCGACACCAAGTGGTACATCTGCTGCAAATACACTTACACTGCCAATTGCTGAACATTTGCTGTATTTATTAGTAACAGTTAATTTATATTTTCCTTGCTCACTGACAGTCACGATTGCTGTACTATCAGAACCTTCAATTTTACCAGAGCTTCCATTTGCTATTTCCCATTTGTAAACAAACGCTGAACCTTTGGAAGATTGGCTTGCATCAATCGTTACTTTGTTGCCTTGACAGTTAAGTTTTATATCTGCTGGTAATTTTACAAAAGCTGTATCAGCACGCAAATCATACACCTGTATAGTATCCGTTGCCAAACAACCTTGTATATTTTTCACTGTTAAAACATATTTATCGCCTACTTCTGCTGTTGTAATCGCATTATTCGGATTATTTACAATACCTGTTGAAATCGGTGACCAAGTATATTGCAAACCTACGCCATTAGGAATTATAGCACTATTCAAACTTTCATCTCCAAAAAGCTGTACTGTGGAGTTGTCACAATTAAGAGAATCTTTTACCGTCGCAATAGCTACTGGAATATTTACATCAGCTAAAACTTCTGTTTTTTCTACTGCTGTACAACCGTTTGAGGTATTTGTAACAGTCAGAATATACGTACCTGCTTTTTTTGCGAAAATATTACAACTCGAAGGCGTTTGACTATTTCCTGCAAATAAACCATTTGGTGTACTCCATTTGTAAGAAACAGAGCCTGTTGGTTTAGATGCGCAACCATTTAAACCTACGCCTACCACATTTGTACAAGCTAAAAACTGACTTGCGCCAGCATCAGCATCGGGTACATTGGGCGAAGCTACAGTAACGACACTACTTGTATCTACACAACCGTTATTCCCATCAGTTACTACTAAAACATATTTTGAAGCCGAAATACATTTTGCAGTAAGTAAACTATCTGCTCCTACGATAACACCATTCTGGCTTTGCCATTGGTACTTGATATTTGAGCCAGTAGAAGAACCTACTCCACTCAATGAAACTTCGCTTCCTGCTTTACATTCCAAAATACCTGTTGTTGTCGCTTTTGCTTTTGGTTTTTGTGTATCGCCAATGACTTCAAATTTTACAGTAACTGTATTTGTACCATCTGAAATAGTGACATAATACACGCCTTGTTTTAATTTGTCAATATTGGGAGTTGTTTTACTGCCAGTGTTACTGCTCCACAAATAGGTATAATTGCCAAGACCTCCGCTTGCATCTGTCGTGATGCTACCACCAAATTCGTCCTTGCAATTCGGTCTTACGATGGTACTTCCTACTTTTAAAATACTTTCTATACATACTTTACCATCGGTAGCATTTACACCAATATCTTTTAGCGTTAGACTGTTTTCAGCTGCAATAGGAACTGGTATTCCTGTCATTTTTACAAAATCACAGCCTATCAGACCATTTGGGGTAAAACAAACTTGATATAAAGTAGTTTGTGCGGGCAATGAAAATGGCGACGACACATCCAAAAGAGAAGAAATAAAACCACTTGATACTGCACTGAGTGTATTAAATGAAGCTGTAACATTGCTTTGGAAAGGGTACAAATTTTTTATTTCTTTGAATTTCAAAAATTCAGGATCCCATTGTAGGGAATATTTAATACCAATTATGCTATCTATATTTGAGCCTTTTATGTCTATGCAAAAATCTTTGCTGGCATCGCCTGTGTAGCTACCAATATTTATTTCTACGGGTTTGAAATCCGTTTGTAAAATTTTTACTTTGCCCGTAGTTCCTGTCATTCCTACATTATTGTTATTAGAAGTAGTCGTGATAACATTAGCTGCGGGAACGGTTGCAACAGCAATATTCGCAACATCTCCTTGGTCGCCAATCGCTTTGAAACATAATTTGAAAATAACAGTACCATTTGGAAGTGTAACATCGCTACTGCCAGCGTATTTTGTAGCGTCCCAGCGGATTTCTATTTTTCCTGAGTTGATAACAAACTGAACATAAAATGGCGTACCAGCTCCATTGACTGCAAAAGTGGTATTGACCATTGAAAAATACTCAAACTGTAATTTACTTGAATCCCAATTGTAATCAAATTCTAATTTTTTTATTTTTGTAAAATCATCTACGGTAAATACAACACAAGCCGTATCGCCTTTTTTTACCGTTTCCGTAGAGCCTATGAGTTTTAAAGGTTTCAAATCGGGCAAAACAGATTGCACCAAGCCTTTGTTTATGATTTTTGTATCTGGCAGTACATCAGCATTGCTATTGCTAAATTCTATTTTAATTGCACTATTTGTCATTATGACATTGTCACTCTGACCAACAGGCATTTTTATTTTAAAACAGATGGAAAAAAATACAGCACCATTAGGTAATGTCGTACCACCTGCTGCACTATTTTCGTAAGTAAAATTCTGCTTATTCGGTCCTGAGGCAGCATTACTTAGTCCATTGGGAACAAGCAAGGGATTGATATTACTGATACTAATAAATTCTAATTTTGTATCGTCCCAAGTCAAACCAAAGTTTGCACCTGCAATATTAATAAAACTATCTACTTTAATATCAATGCAAACAATGTCGCCAGGCGCACCTTTTGCTTCTGAAAATGTAACATTAACTGCATTTAACTGAGCAGATACATTTTGAACCGATACAAGGGAAAAGAATAAAATGATTAATAAATTAAGTATATTTTTCATTGATAATCAAACTTATATGAATAATTGGATATGGGAATTTTTTTAATTAAAAAATAATTTAGTATGATTAAAAAGTAAAATAAGAGGTATAAAATACTGATTGTGAGGTATTTATATTCATCATTATACATTTATCATTCTGTATTATTACTTGCCACCAAAAGCATAACTCACATTAAACTCGTGCGTAGAACCAAAAAAGGGTCCTGCTTTACTAAACGAATAATCAAAGCCGTAGCCTATTTTTAAGTTGCCATTTAGACCAGCATTTTCGCCAATATTAAAACCAGTTTCGGCATGAAAATTTCCTCCTGTCGAAGAACCTGCTCCAACCCAAAGGCTCGGAATAAGCTGATAACGCAAATTAAAATCTACATTTACAGGCGTATTAGGCGTATATTTTATCCAAACAGATGGTTCTATAAATTGTCCTTCATCGCCAAATTTATGAATAAGACTTGCTTGCCCATAAAAATGCTGTACTCGTTTGACTGTGAATTTTCCATCAGTGTCTTTAAATGTTGTATTCAGTCCTAATACTTGCGGCACAGAAAGTCCTCCTGAAAAAATATCATCATCAAAAAAACCTCTGCCTCCGAATTTTTGCCAAGCATAAAATCCTAATCCTACGTCAGGCGTAATTTGATTAACTTGATTGCTAATATTTATATCATTGATGTCACGTACTCGAACTCTTGAAGGGTCAAAGTGGTGCATTACAGCACCTGCTGAAAGTCCTGCAGAGATGCCATATTCTTCTGGGTCGCTACTGATTACGACTGCAATTTTGCCATAAGCACCAGTCATACCAAGTGGGCCTGTTTGGTCGTTCATCAAATAACCACCATAAATAGGCTGAGTACGATTACCAGAGTAAGCATTAAAATGTTCTCCTCTTATGACTTGTGTTGTTGGAGAAGCCTCTAAATCAGCCCATTGCTTTCGATAAGAAATACCAAAAGAGGTCGGTTGATTGTACAATAAAAAATCAGAATTAACTGCGGCAGGGTTTATAATTCCTAAATTTTCACGGTATTGTGTAAATAAAGGTAGTTGTTGGGCATAGGCAGATACGCTCAGCCACGCCAAAAGGACGATAAAGAATGACTTGATCATGGGATGAATTTAATTGATTTTTATAATTCGCTGCAAATATATTGCTTTTTTTTTAATTTAAACTTGTACTATTGTGTTTTTTAGTTAAATATTTTTATAATATGTCGAAATTCGTGCCAAATGACAAAAAAACTTAATGTGTTTTGTTGCTTTGAGTATTTCTGTTGTATAGATTATCAGGTAATACTCAACTCAAAAGCAATTTTTAACAAACTTGCTGTATTATTTACACACAATTTACGCATCAAATTTTTGCGATGAACACTTACCGTTTGGTCACTAATAAATAATTCTGTACCAATTTCTTTGTTGCTTTTTGCCTTGGCTATAAGTTTCAGAATTTCTACTTCTCGCTTGGTCAAAGTATGTTTATTGATAAATTTATCCTCAAAACGGCTTATGGGTCTGCTCTCTCTTGGAAAATCTGCGCCCATCTCAAGTTCGTCACTGACATACGTACCATTATCTAAAACTTCCTCGATGCCCATCATAATGGTTTTTGCATCAGAAGATTTCAAGATATAACCGTTTGCACCTGCACGAAGAACTTCTTTGGCAAGTTTTGGGTCATTGTACATCGTTAAAATAATGATTTTGAGGTCACGAAATTGCCCTTTTATTTCGTCTAAGACAGCCAAACCGTCTTTTCCAGGCATATTCATATCCATCAGAAGGAGTTGTGGACGATAGCGGCGAAGTGCTTGAAGCACTTTATCGCCTCTATCTACAATGGTAGATATTTCGATGGTTTCTGCTCCGTTTTCTTTTAAAACTGTAGCTAAACCTTCTGCAAACATAGGGTGATCATCAGCGATAACGGTTTTGACCATCGTCGTACTGACTGGTGTAAATGTTGGACTCATGGGACGTAATTTAAACTATACTAAACAAATACGCTAACCTTTATTTAGAAAGGTAAACAAATTTTAATTTCTGTGCCTTCCGTTTGCGAACTTCTGACACGGATTTTTCCATCTAACATTTTGACACGCTGTTTCAAGGAACGTAACGCTTTGGGACTGTTTAGCGCATCGCTGCCTTTGCCATTGTCTTGTGCTATGATGTGAATTTTCCCATCGTCTGCGCAAAGTATCAAATCAAGTTGAGTTGCTTCTGCGTGTTTGATGGTATTTTGGATTAACTCTTGTACGATACGAAAAATATTTACTTGCAGCGAGTGGTCTAACACCTTAAACGCTTTTTTTTCTGAAAAAACAGGATACACGATGAGCTGTTTTGCGGCGTTTATTTCATCGCAATACTGCATCAAAGCTGGTGCAAGTCCTAATTTTTCCAAACAAGCGGGCGTAATATTATGTGCAATCCGCCTAACCTCTCGGTGTGTTTCTTGCAACATTGCTTTGACTTTTTGAAAACGCTCCACATTTTGTGCCTCGACGCTATCAAAAAGCATAAGTACAGTGGATAACATTCCTCCAATACTGTCATGCAAATCAAGGGCAATACGCTGACGTTCAGCTTCCACGTTTGCGAGAACTGATGTAGGTGTATTGACTAAAACTCGACGTTGTAATGCTATTGCCATAGACCGTAAATGTTCGTTTTTTTTTGCACTGTTGAGATACAAAAAATAAAGTTTTGAGCAACCGTGTTGAGCAGTTACTACAAATGGGAAAATAATTTGTTGCAATACGATGGCTTTGGTAATAAACTTACCTCAACAAAAGTACTAATCGGTCGTTGGAAAAAATACCAGAATTATATGCCCAAAGCGTTGCTTCGAGCCATCGGTTTGAAGGATGGATGTTTATCTAAATTTTGAATAAAGAACTATTGTTGAGGTAGTCTGCCTATCAAAATTTTAAAAATAAAACGTGACAGAAATGCACGTTGAGATGCAATAATGTCTATGGAAATATAATTCTCCTGCAAAGATATAGCAAGATTTTTAAAATAGCAATATCTACCCTAAAAATGGTAGATATTTTTATTTTAAAATATATTATAAATATTTAATTTGAATAAACAACTATCTGATTGTTAGTAGTTTATGTAAAAAATAAAAATTATAATTATTTTAGATTTTTTTTGCTCATAAAAATAAATTGTTTAATATCGTATAAAATTGCTCCGCTGTCTAAAAAATTAAAAAAACGTCAAATGTCTTCAAATTTGAAACTAAGTTTCTCTTTATGTCGTTTCTGTTTGATAGGCGTAAAAAAATAATTATTTATGTAAAATAATTATCTTTGCAGTGTTTTTAATTAAAAAAGTATTTATATATGTTACAAGTACAAGTTATACGTGATCACAAAGAAAATGTGATTGCTGGTTTAGAAAAAAAATATTTTGCCAATGCAACTGACACCGTTGAGCAGATTATAGCATTAGATGACGCACGCAAGGCGGCACAGCGCAATATGGACGAAGCCCTTTCAGAAGCAAATCAGCTTTCCAAAGCAATTGGCGATATGATGAAGCAAGGCAAAAAAGAAGAAGCCGAACAACTCAAAATAAAGGTCGCTACGCTCAAAGCGTCCGAAAAATCTTTGAAAGAAAACAAAGAAATAATAGAAACAAATTTAGAGAAATTATTGCTTTCTGTACCCAACCTTCCGCATACAAGCGTTCCAAACGGAAAAACTCCTGAGGAAAATGAAGTATATCAGGCTTGGGATAGTGCGTTACCTACCTTACACGAAGGTGCGCAACCGCACTGGGAACTGATGAAAAAACACGATATTATTGACCTCGAATTAGGTGTAAAAATCACAGGCGCAGGTTTTCCTGTATATAAAGGTAAAGGCGCAAAATTGCAACGTGCTTTGATTTCTTTCTTTTTAGACGAAGCAGAAGCGGCTGGTTATTTGGAGATTATGCCGCCATTGATGGTAAATGAAGCGAGTGCAAGAGGCACAGGTCAGTTGCCTGACAAAGAAGCGCAAATGTACGAAATTGGTCTTGACGGTTTGTATCTTATACCGACGGCAGAGGTGCCTATTACGAATGTTTATCGTGATGTTTTGCTTGAAAATGAAAATTTCTCTATCAAAATGGCTGGTTATACGCCTTGTTTTCGTAGAGAAGCTGGTTCTTACGGTGCGCACGTTCGTGGCTTGAATCGTTTGCATCAGTTTGAAAAAATCGAAATTGTCCGTATTGAGAATCCTGATAAATCTTATGATGTATTACAAGAAATGCTCTTGCATGTGAGTGGTTTATTAGAAAAATTAGAATTACCTTATCGTATTTTACGCCTTTGCGGAGGCGATATGTCTTTTGCGTCAGCACTTACTTTTGATTTTGAAGTTTGGTCAGCTGCACAAGAGCGTTGGTTAGAAGTGAGTTCAGTTTCTAATTTTGAAACATATCAAGCGAATCGTTTGCAATTGCGTTTCCGCAATAGCGAAACAAAAAAGACACAATTGGCGCATACTCTGAATGGTTCTGCATTGGCGTTAGCTCGTATTGTAGCCGCTTTGATAGAAAATAATCAAACGCCAGATGGAAATATCAGAATTCCGAAAGCACTACAATCTTATACGAAATTTGAAATGATTTAAAAAATTTTCGCAATGAAATATATTTTTTCAATAGTAATATTCATGCTTTTTTCTTCAAAAATTTTTGCACAAGCTATCACGCTAAATAATGAGTGGAAATTCAAAACGGGTGACGATATTGCTTGGGCAAATCCTAACTTTGAAGATTCTACTTGGGCTAAAATTTTGCCTTTGATGAGCTACGAAAAACAAGGTTTTGAAGGCTACTCAGGTTATAGTTGGTACAGAATAGCGTTTTTCTTACCCGAACAAGTGAGAACTAAAAGTATTTTGAAAAAAGATGTTCGCTTAAATTTGCCTAAAATAAACGGCACAGACGAAGTTTTTTTGAATGGAATAAAAATCGCTCAAACAAATGTTCCTTTTAATGAAGCTCGTAAATATGTTTTTTTAGCAGATAATCCTGCCGTTCGTTGGGAACAAAATAACGTGATATCAATACGAGTAAAAGGCAAAGGTGGAATGTATGAAGGTGATTGTGGTTTTGGTGTCGCAGAACCGCTTGACTATATACAAATGAATACGTCCGAAAATTGGGATATGTCAAGGGCCGATACGATGACAAAAAAAATATTTCTTACGAATACTTTTGATAAAGAACTTCGTGGAAGTATTCAGACCAGTTATTTTGATGCTAACGGAAAACGACAAGGTTCTGCAACAGGTTTGAAATTAAAACCGAATGGAACGTTCACTTTTTTAGCAAAAATGGGAAAAAAAGAAGATGCAAAAATAGAAATTTCTTTTACGGAATTGAAGACTTTTAAACAGATGATTATTTCGGAAAAGACCTTGAGAGTACCCGAAATACCTAAACCTAAATAATTTTTTTAGGAAAAATAAAACATATCGTTATTGTTTGGTTAAAACGTTAAAAAAATATTACTTTTGCGATTGTATTTGCGTCTTTAAGCAAAGAAACAATTTTTACAAAATTAATAAACATTTATTTTAGATTTACAAAATGAAAAAATTCTTAAATATTGCTATTATATTTATAGCTTTGATTGGTTTTAATACCCTTTCTGCACAAAAATTTGGTTATATGAATGCTGGCAACTTCTTGGAAAGTTTGCCCGAGGTTCGTAAATCAGATAGTCTTTTGGTTTTATATCAAGATACACTCGCTGCAAAAGGCAAAGTGATGATGGACAAATTTGAAATAGAATACAAAGCCTATATCGAAGAAGCGAACAAAGGAACTTTGCCGCCCGTTCAAGCACAACAAAAAGAAGCAAATTTACAAAAGCAAAACGAGGCAATAGAAAATTATCGCAAAGAAGCGCAACAAAGAATGGAAATTCGTCGCCAAGTTTTACTAAAACCAATTTTAGAAAAAATTGATGTTGCTGTAAAAGCAGTTGGTAAAGAAGGTACATATACTTTTATTTTCGATACTTCAAGTGGTTCTATGCTTTTTGCAACAGAAAGTGAAGATATTACTCCGTTAGTAAAGAAAAAACTGGGCATGAAATAGTCCTGATTTTATAAAAATTTGGTTGAACTGATTACAAAATAATCAATTCAACCAATTTTTTTGACTTTTTTTAAGGAAATTACCAGATTAACCAATTAAATAAACGACAAGCCAATGTCACAACTCAGTACACGACACCTTATCGGAATCAAGCAAATAACGGCTGATGATATTCACCTGATTTTTGAAACTGCGACGCATTTTAAAGACATAATCAATCGTCCGATAAAAAAAGTTCCTTCGCTACGTGATGTGACGGTAGCAAATTTATTTTTTGAAAATTCCACTCGTACTCGAGTATCTTTTGAACTGGCGCAAAAACGTCTTTCTGCTGATACTGTTAATTTTTCAGCTTCCGCAAGCTCGGTCACGAAGGGCGAAACACTCCTCGATACTGTAAATAATATTTTGGCGATGAAGGTCGATATGGTCGTCATGCGACATCCTGCGCCTGGTGCTTGCTCTTTTTTAGCCGATAAAATAAATGCCAATATTATAAACGCTGGCGATG
>JANMGN010000581.1:0-10375 GCA_031374645.1 Chitinophagales bacterium
TCTTGTGGCGGAAGTGGTCAGCAAATTACGGCAACTTGTGGCACTTGTAAAGGCGAAGGCAACGTAATGGGCGACGATATGATAGAAATCCAAATTCCAGCTGGTGTAGCCGAAGGAATGGAACTTTCTGTAAATGGCAAAGGAAATGCAGGTCGTCGTGGCGGTCCTGCGGGCAATTTGCGAGTATATATTGAGGAAGAGAAACATCCTAATTTTGAGCGTGAAGGAAACAATGTTGTTCACGAAATCTTTGTAAATTTTGCCGATTTGGCTTTGGGAACAGCTTTGGAAGTACCTACTTTAGATGGTCGTATTCGTCTAAAAGTTCCTCCTGGAACAGAGGCTGGTAAAGTTTTTCGTTTAGGCGGAAAGGGCTTACCTGTCGTACAAAGCTACGAAGTTGGCGATTTGCTTATTCATGTGAACGTCTGGACACCTAAAGTTTTGACTGACGAAGACAGAAAAATATTGGAAAAAATAAAAACAATGTCGAGTTTTAATCCAGGCGCAAATGCAAAATCTGATAAAGGTTTTTTTGATAAAATGAGGGATATTTTTAGTTAAAAGCCACATTAAAATAGATAAATTATCCGAAATAAAGAAACCTTTATTTCGGCATAAACATAAAAAAACGCTATCTTCGTTAGAAAATAGCGTTTTTTTTATAAACATATACTTGTTGATTTTTAAACGAAAAGAAGGAAACTATTGTATATCTCCAATCAATAAGTCATCTCTTTTGGAGAGGCTAGGAGAGGTCAGATTTGGTATCTCTTTAATTTATCCAAGCCTTTTCCACATCCATCGTAACCCGATTGCTACTCATCAAACGCTCGTGCAAAGGTCGTGTTTTGGGCAATTCGTACTCAAAATAAAACTGCGCTGTGGCGAGTTTTCCATGATAGAAATTTTTATCATCTTCGCCTTCTGCTATAGTGAGTGCTTTGTGCGCTACGATTGCTTGTTTTAGCCACTGCCAAGCGATAGTGACATTGCTAAAATACTCTAAATATAAGGTAGCATCTGCTAAAAATATTTCTGGCGTTTCGGTTTTAGCGATTTCAATTAAGTGTTTTGTACATTCGCTTAATTTTTGTGCAGAAAGCCCTAATTTTTGTGCAACACCTTGTAAATCAGCGATTTGCGATGCTGCTATAATCGTTTTTGTAACTTCATTGGCAAAAAGCTCTACAGCTTTTCCGTTTTTCATCATTATTTTTCGACCTAAAATATCCATACCATGAATAGTAGTCGTACCTTCGTAAATGGAGTTGATAGGGATTTCACGGTAGTATTGCTCTATCGGAAAATCATCGCAATAACCAGCTCCACCGAGCGATTGCATCGCTGTTTTTACTGATACAATACCCATTTCAGAAGGATAAGATTTTGCCATAGGTGTCAAAAGTTCGAGCAACAAATGGGCGTTTTCTTTTTCTTCGCCTTCGGCTGCGTGCGCAACGTCCGACAAATAGCTGCACTCCATCAAAAGCGCAATACTGCCTTCTACAATTGATTTTTGTAAAAGCAACATACGACGAACTTCGGCGTGTTCGATAATCAAAACTTGTGGCTGCGTAGCATCTCTGTTACTCGGATGACGACCTTGCGGACGCTCATTTGCGTACTTCAAACTCGCATAATAAGCCGCCGAAGCATTCGCAAAAGCGACTAATCCTGTACCAATACGTGCCTCGTTCATCATTTGAAACATATACGACAAACCAAGATTTTGTTCGCCTACCAAATACCCTTCACAATTGTCTGATTCTCCGTACATTAGGTGTGCCGCAACATAGTTTTTCTGCCCCATTTTACCATAAACACCAGCCGTCGTCACGTCATTATCTGAGCCATCAAGACGGTATTTTGGTACTACAAAAAGCGAAATTCCTTTTGTTCCTGCGGGCGCACCTTTCACTCTCGCTATCAACAAATGTACGATATTATCCACAGCATCGTGATCGCCACCTGAAATGTATATTTTTTGACCTTTTATTTTAAAAATGCCTTCTCGGCCGGTCGGTTCTGCACTTGTGGTAAGGTCAGAAAGGGAGCTTCCCGCCTGTGGCTCAGTGAGTGCCATCGTACCTTGCCATGCACCAGAGTACATATTGGGCAAGTAATTTTTTTTCAATTCCTCGTTGCCAAAAGACAAAATCAAATTCGCTGCTCCAGCCGTCAAAAACGGATAACAGGCGTTCACAGAGGCAGCATAAAATGTCGCCAAACCAGCATTTGTAAGCGTTACAGGCATTTGACTTCCGCCAACTTCGTAAGGTGCGCTTGCCGAAATCCAACCACCGTCAGCTATTGCGCCAATGATGTTTTTGAGTTGCGGATGCACTTTTACAGTTCTTCCATCAGGGACAGTTACTTTGAACCTGTCCATTTCTTTATTAAAAGGCTCTATGATGTTATCTGCCAATTGTTTTGCGGCATCAATTGCCATATCAAAGGCTTCTTTATCATAATCTTGAAAATACGTAAAACGCTTTAAATCAGACGCTTGTAATACTTCATGTAGTAAAAAACGCAAATTGCGCTGGCTAATAGTTTGCATGCTTAGAATATTTTAAATCTTTGTATTTTGAGAAAACTTAGAACAGACCTATCCTGAATCCTTTCCAAAGCAAAGGACTTATTGATTTGAAATTCACGACAGTTTTTAGGCTTTTATTTAGTAGGAAAAACTACATAAATGTAATACCGATTTCGACTAAGTATTTATATTTTCTTAAGAGATAAGTATGAAATAAGTTATTGATTATAAGATAATTATACATTATTAACTATCTTAACCCAATCCAATTTATCCCAATCGAATCGCTCAGGATTAGAGAACTTTTTTTTATAATCATACATCGTATTTTGACGATGCGCATGACCTGGGTAGTGAAACATTTTTTTATTTCGTAAATCAAATTCAATTTCCAAAATCATAGTGTAAGTACCAAGACTGCGTTTCATTTCGTTGGGATCATAAAAAGCAAGCGTACTGTAAGAAGCGTTTGGCGTAGTATCAAAATAACTGCACGCTATGAGTTTATCTTTGTCGTAAACACAACACTCTACCGAAGGAAAAGGTTTATTGATACCCGAAACCCATTGTTCGATAAGATTTAATGAGCCAAAACGAGTTACATACCACGCATCGAAAAGCATAATTTTTTCGTCTGTAATACTTGCAATATTGTAAACAAAACGAAGATCTTTATTGCGTTTTTTATTATTTTGCTGGCTTTTTGTAAACGAAAAAGTATTATCAAGGCAAAAACGCAAAGGCATAAGCTCGTACAAATACCATCCTAATTCGTCGCTTTCGTCAATACGAGGCAAATACTCGTAGCGTTTGCGGTAAAATTGATAACCTATTCTATCCCAACCTTCGGATAGTTTTTGTTCCCATGCCAACAAGTCCATTCTGTCGGTAGTAAAAGTATCGTTGAAGTAAATAGGTTCTTCTGACATGAATATATCTGAAAATGATTTTGGTTGTAAAAAAATGCTGCTTGATGTTTAATTTATTAATTTACCCTTGTACATAAAGTACATATTTTTCTTCAAAAAAGGCTTCTTTATAAAATTTCGGAATAGGATATTTATCGACATATTCACGGTTGCCGAGTGTTTTTATTTCTTCTTTGATGTTGCCACCTTTCAAAATCCAATAGCCATTCGGGACATTATTGATATGCTTCGTTTTTATCAGTTTTCTTGACCAAGAAAGCAATTGTTGTAATTCTGCAACTGCTCTACTGACAATAAAATCATGTCTGGTTTTGATATCTTCTACACGGCTATGAAGTCCTATAACATTCTCTAAACCAATACTTTGCGCAACTTCATTGACTACTTTTATTTTTTTTCCTATACTATCGACAGCTGTAAATTGTACTTCTGGAAAAAAAATCGCCAAGGGAATAGTAGGAAATCCACCACCAGTTCCTAAATCTAAAATAGATGTTCCTTCTACAAATTTTGCTACTTTGGCAATTGCCAACGAGTGCAATACATGACGTTCGTAAAGCTCATCAATATCCTTGCGTGACACTACATTTATTTTGCTGTTCCAGTCCTGATACAAAGGCAATAATTGCTCAAATTGAGCGATTTGTTTTGCCGTAAGGTGTGGAAAATATTTTAATAAAATCTCCATCTACTAATTAAATAATTAAATAATGAATAATTATAAACAACTTGTAATCAATGCTTTATGCTGAATTATTTATTGCTTATCGCTTGTTGCTTATTGTAAATTGCCTATTGCTAATTGCCTATTGCTAATTGCCCATTGCTAATTGCCCATTGCAGCTTATTTACAATTTCTATAAAATGCTTCCAATTCTTTATGAAAATCAATCAAATCATTTTCGATGATACCAAAACCATCTACATATTTTCCTGATTCTAAAAGCCGATTAACATCTTTTGGGCTTATTCCTGATTTTTGAGCTACTTGTTTTCCAAAATCTTCATCTAACTTATTGACATTCAGGTTATAACGTTCTCTGATAAACCATTGCCACTGCTTAAATTGCAAGCGAGCGAGCGAAGTATGATCTTGCTTATTAAAATACATTCGCCCAATAGTTTGGATAAATGCTAAGGAAGTATTCGTGTTTTGAGCCAAAACGGGTACAATTCGCTGCCTTCTTTTGGACGTAAAAATCAGGAATAAAAGTCCCATAAAAAGTAAACTGTACCAAGCCCAAGAAAGCGAAGCGTTACTCAAAATGTACTGTAAAGGTGTTTTTTCTTGTTTGCTTCGTCCGCTACTGCCGCTACCGCCAGAGGAAGAAGTTTTTTCATCGTAGTATTTTGCCTCGTAGATACTCGTTCTATTTTTATTGTCCCAAAAAATATTACCTTTTTTGAGCATAGAAAGTAGCTTTATAGTATAGTCTTTTGTAGCGGGCTGCATCAGCTCAATATTCGTAAATAGAATTGGAGTGGAGTGTAAAAATAAATTTCCACTACCGTAACTGATACATATACAGTTTGTTCGCTTGTTAATGTCGCCTATTTTTCGGACTGGCTGCTTAAAGTTGTTTAAATTAAATGCTTTTTCGTCAAAAAAATGCCAGTTTGTAGCACTTTTAATAGCATTAAAATAACTGTAATAGCCTGTCTGAAAATTATAATTTTCAGGACTTGATAAAGTTACATTGACCAGCGAATCTTCAAAAACATCAAGTTCCATAGAGCTTTTAGGTATTTCCTCCGAATCGATTTCGTCAGTATAAGTCGTATCTCCTATATTATTTTCATCTACGACCATATTTTCATCACTGACTACGTCCTCACTGTTGTCTTCCTTTGCTATTTTCTGCGCTCTTAAAACATCATCTTTTAAAAAATATTGAAGTAGTCGATTTGCAACATACTTTGAAGAAATAAAAACATCATTACCATTATTTATATAAGAAGCCATGGCGTAAAAATCGCTACTATCTGCACGCAAACCTTCTCCGACAAAAATATAACTCGTATTTTTTAAATCGCTCGTAAGACTTGTTTTTACAGCCTCTTTTATATCTTTTGTCTGAAAATCGCTACCGTTTAGACAGTCACGCAACAAGGCAAGGTCATAAGGATTGTACTCTTTTTTACTTGAGTTTTCCTTATAAGTTTCTGACCAATTTATCTTTTTTTGGCTTTCTTGGTACAAATAAATAAAAAAAGCCAAAACGCCTAAAATCAGCGCAACAGACAACACAATAGCGGTTTTATTCGACATCTCTAAGTATTCAAATTTTTGATTTCAAGTTTTCAAACACTATTTTTCCTTGCTCAAACTCTTCTTGTGATACATTTCCTAAGCCAAACCATGCTTTTTCGTACATCAAAACGGCTGACATAAATTGAGGCAAGTAATTTTGCTGGCGTATTTCACGGATATATTCACGGTTCGTTTTATCTTTTCTCCACTTTATAATTCCCTTATTAGCAAGCAGTTGTATAATCAATAAAAAATACATTCGGAGAGCAACCTTATATTCTCCCATACGAATTGCTTTTTCAAGCGGTGTTTCGACATCAGCAATAGGCAAGTTTTCTTCTATCTGAGCAAGGTCATTTTCTAATTCTTCTATGCTTATTTTTTTATCTTTTTTCGATATTCCTCCCATGAAATAATAAATCAATCCTGCAACCAAAACAATACCTAATATAATCAATAAAACTTTAAGAAATCCAGCCCAAGCTATATTATCAGGTCGGACAACAGCAGGTGGAACTTCTTTTGGTGCAACATAATTATCTTTGATGTTTACTCGTTTTCGCTGCTCTTCATTGTTGCGACGAGTAGATTTATCTTGATAATTATCCATTTTTGACACCGCATTTTTCCAAACCTCTTCATTAAAAGGTTGTGATTGTGCAGGCATACGCTCGTCTTGTGCGTATGCAAGAACATTGCAACACAAAACAAATACAATATATAAGTATGTTTTTTTCAAATTTTTATACAATCACCAGATTTTTAATTATCAAATTACTAATAATCAAATTATTACATCATCAAATTAATTTTAGTTATACCTTCTCCTTACCAAACGAATAAAAGGTTTTGCCTGTTTTTCCTTAGAAGCCCAATCAAATTTGAATGCTAATTCGGATAATTCTTTTCTTGCGGCATCAAAACTACCTGCATTATTCAGTGCATAAACTGCCGTATCAAATTCCTCTTGTTTACCCATAAAAAGGTCACGCATAAAAAGGATTCTATCGTTCAAGGTCATGCCTTTTTTGATGTCGTCAATAGCTGTTTCGCCCAATTTGTCAGACAATTCTTTGCTCATTTTTTCCTCAAAAAGCTCTGATTGTTCTACACGCTCGTTGGCAGGTTTTACCAAAGGTTTAGCGGCGGCTTTTGGTCGTGGCGGCTCTGGAAAAACAGTTGGCGGAATAGGCTTGATTATGGGTTGCGCTACAACCTTAATTTCATCTTCTTTTGGAGTAGAAACGGGTGCGACAGGAGTATATTCTATCACAGGAGGCTGAGGAACGATTATTTTTTCGACCACTGGCTCTGTAATAGGTGCTGGTGCTGGAACAACGACCACTTGTTCGACAACTGGTGCTGGCGGCGGCGGAGCAACGACCACTTTCTCTACAACAGGCGGAGCAACCTGAACAGGCTGTGGCGCAGCCTTCGGTGTTTCTACAATCGGTACAACTGGCAAAACCGCAGTACGTGCAGGTGTATGTTCGTCGCCCATGAGCAAAAAGGCTTCGTAAAATTGACGGGTGTAACTCAACATCAAATCTCGCTCTATACCAGAAATTTGCACATCAGTTTCTATACTTTTGTGAAGTGCATTTATTTTATCTAATAAAATTTTGGTGTTTTGTAATGTCATAATATATGTTAATCCTTTTTAAATCAATTTTTTGTCAATAAATAGTTGGGCTAAAATAAACACATTTTTTTTCTTCAAAACGCTATAAGAGCAATAACGTAACTTTCTCTTAGTCAGTCACTTATGCTATTTTTACAACGCCAAAAAAATGTCGCTTATTTCTTTACGCCTGCTATAAAAAAAGTTTATGTTGTAAAATGAGCTATCTTTAAAAAAACAAGCTGTTTAATTTCAATTTTTTAGCGTAATTTTAGCGCAAAATTAAAAATAGAAACGAAGGTAAAAGTTTTTTTTGAGAAAAAATATTTTTATCCGTAAATACTTATCATGTTTTTAGAACCGCATTTTAAAGGACAGCGAAACGGCTGGATAGAGGTCGTTTGTGGCTCTATGTTTTCAGGAAAAACCGAAGAACTTATTCGCAGATTGCGTCGTGCAAAATTTGCCAACCAAAGGGTAGAAATTTTTAAACCTAAAATCGACAATCGTTACGATGAGAATGATGTCGTTTCGCACAATGCCACTACTATCAACGCTGTGCCTATCAATAATTCTGCCGAATTGCTCAATCTTCCCGATGGTATAAATGTTGTAGGGATAGATGAAGCGCAGTTTTTCGACCTCGAACTGACCGATGTTTGTCAAGAGTTGGCGATGCGTGGCATAAGGGTCATTGTGGCTGGGCTTGATATGGACTACAAAGGAGTGCCTTTTGGACCTATGCCGCATCTTTTAGCCGTAGCGGAATACATCACAAAAGTTCATGCAATTTGTGTACATTGTGGCAATTTGGCTACACATTCGTATCGTTTTTCGCAAGAAACTGATGTGGTTCATGTAGGCGAAACAGAATCTTACGAACCTCGTTGCCGTACTTGTTACAGTATGGGTAATATTTTGAGATTTTGATGTGAAAGATTGTTATTTTGGTATAATTTATGCCTTATTAAGTGAGCGTTAAAAATTACCTGTAGCTATTTTGTCGTTGAGAAAAAAGTGATAAATAACTGACTATGAGGAAGTTATTTATCGCTTTTTGAGCAATCGACTGAAAAAATAGCTATAAGTAATTTAGCTCGATTACTTAAATAGAAAAAGGCTTACATAATTCTGCCAATTTATAATTTTACACCTCACGGGTTTTAAAAAACCTGTGAGGTGTAAAATTATAAATTGGCAGAACAGAAGATGAAAAATGAAATTAATATTCAGGAATCATTACTTTAAATTATTTACGCTCAATCCTAATTTTATTTCAAAAACCATGAATATATACCTAAAATACGTACTATTTATTTTATTCATAATGAGTAAAATAACACTCTTTTCGCAAGAACAATTAGGGCTTCGGCTCGAAAATTACGCTGGCGCAAACGGTACTACGCTCAATCCTACACACAGTGCGGACTATCCGCTTGCATTTAATTTGAACTTGGCTGGCGTTGGTTTTTTTGCTGATAATTCTTACGGATACATAAGCAATTCTACGGTTTTTTCTTTGATAAAAAATGAAAATGAATTACTTTTAGGACCAACTGTCAAAGGAAATCGTCCTGCGGGTCGTCCTGTGGCAGATTTTTATACTGGAAAAAAAACTGCATTTGGCTTCCTAAATACGACTATAAATGGACCTGCACTTTCTGTAAAATTAGGCACAAACCATACCGCAGGCTTGTTTTACAACTACCGCTTTGGTGTTTCTTTGGCGCACGTTCCTGCCAATTTGAAATTTTATATTTTAGATGCTAAAAGCTACAACGAATTTTTTGATGTAGAGAAATTTGGTGGCGCAATGATGGCTTGGGACGAAATAGGCGCAAATTATGCCTACAAAGGAGAAACAAACGATGGTTTTTTTCAAATTGGTCTAAATATCAAGTATTTACGAGGAAATGAAGGCGTTTGGGCAAAATCAAATGGCAGATTTCAGGCAGCACGTTTGTATGGCGATTCTATCCAATTGAGCATACCGAGTGTAAGTTATGGTTTTACTGATGCTAACTTTGACAATATAAAAAATACAACCTACCAATTGCAAAATTTGGGCAAAGGCTTGGGCTTCGATATAGGATTTTCTTACCTCATAGAAAATAATGATTACGATGATTATGAACTAAAATTTAGTGCTTCGGTACTGGATATTGGTAGTGTACAATTTACACAAAATACGCAAGAGCATTTGGTCAAATTTCCGAATACGGAAATTGTAGATGTAAATGCATTTGGGAAAGTACAAAATCCTGCTACTGCGCCCAAACTTTTGAGCTACCAAATCAATGGCGATAGTTCCAAAACTTTGGTTGCGAATAGTTTTTCCATGGGCTTACCTACGGCACTTTGTTTACAGGCGGATTATCAATTTCTACCACACGCCTTTGCCAATGCTACTCTGATTCAGCGAGTGCCTTATCAGTCGGTTAGTATCAGAAGGGGAAATCTTTTGGCATTGAGCGCACGCTACGAACACCGTTGGTTTTCGCTTTGCCTTCCCTTGCAACTCTATGAATATCAGCGAGTTAGACTTGGTTTTGCAGCTCGTTTGGCTTGTCTTACGATTGGTACAGACTACCTTGGTAGTTTTATTCGTAAAAATAATTTTACAGGTACAGATTTTTATTTCGCCATAAAATTAAACCCTTTAAACTTGAATATCGATACTTCACACTGGTTTGATGGTTTCGGAAAACGAGGCAAAAAAGTGGATTGTTATAAGTTTTAGAAACAGATTGAAATAAAAAACACCTTTAATGCTCGCATATTAAAGGTGTTTTTTATTTTATACTAATCTGCACAAGGTTTTACCCTTTTAGCAAAAAACGAATCTATCAAAAATAAAACAAATCTGTCCTCCTCAGCCTGCGAAGGAACTCACGAGGTGCGGCTTTGTGAAGTTGAAAAATTTTGAACGATAGTGAAAAGATTTTTCAATTTCACAAAACCGTAGTTGTACGAAGGGCTGGCGATAGCCGCACTTTGTGCAACTGCGGTGCAGCCGCACCTCGTTGTGACAA
>JANMGN010000069.1:0-8714 GCA_031374645.1 Chitinophagales bacterium
CAGCAAAACGACCAATTCCTTTTTCTCCAATATAGCGGCGTTTGTAAGGCTCGGGCGAGTACAACTCCTTTCTTTTACTGTTTGTGCCAATGACCATCCATTTATTTTGAATGTCATTAAGCGTCATTCCAAATAAATGGATGGTCATTGGCACAAACAGTAAAAGAAAGGAGTTGTACTCGCCCGAGCCTTACAAACGCCGCTATATTGGAGAAAAAGGAATTGGTCGTTTTGCTGTTGATAAATTAGGACAACGAGTAAATATCAGAACCAAACAAAAAGGCGATGAAAAAGAATTGGTCGCTACCATAAATTGGCAAACCTATCAGGATTTGGCAGAAAGCCAACAAAATTTAGACCTTTTTGCTGAAAATCAAGCCGAAAATGCTACAAAACTCTTTACTGATATTGAAAATGACTACGAATATGTAGCTCCAAGTTTTGAGCATGGAACTGTTTTAGAAATTTTTTTACCAAGAGAAATTTGGAGATTAAATGATATTGAAAGAACTGATAAAGAACTATCTCGTTTAATATCTCCATTCCATGAAGCTAAATATCCGTTTAATATCTTTATCCAAGCAAATGAATATGAACCTTATTCATTTAAGAAACCTGTTGGTGGAGATGAAAAACAGTTTGCATCACATAATTTTAAGCTAAAATTTAATTTAGAAACACAACAGCAAGAATTTTTATTTTTTGATAAAAACTCTAAAAAAGTAATAGTAAAAAGCAGTGAAAAACCAAGTTTTGGCTTCGTTCAATTTCATTTATATTACTTTGATGAGGATGCCAAAAACAGGTTCAACACTTATTATAAGAATACATCTGTAAAAATTGATGGTGTAAAAATTTATCGTGATGGTATTTTAACAACTCCTTTTGCAGAGTATGAAGCGGATGATGAAAAACGTAGAGATGTATTGGGTATAAATAAACGCCGTTGGAGAGCTACGTTTGACAGATTAGGAACTCGTGATATTATAGGATACATTGAGATAACTAAGGAAGGCAACCCAAAAATAGTTGATGCTACAAATAGACAAGACTTTTTAGCTTATCCTGAATTTAGCGATTTAAAAGATTTTGTGTATGAGCAATTGGACACGTTTATGAAAACTTATAAGATTGAAAGGGACGAAAAGAAACAAGAAAGAGTAGGTACATTTGAAAATTCTAAGACTGCATTACAGGATATTCGTAAGAATATTATTAAATTACAGAAGACAAGAGATGGTAAAAAAAGAGATGAAACTCTTGATCAAATTACCACTCAAATAGAAAAATTAGGCTTAGGTTTACAAGCTATTACAATAGAATACAAAGAAACAAAAAAAGAAGAAGAGCGTAAAGAGAAAATGTATTTTAGTCTAATGTCGTTATCATTGTTTTCAGCAAAAATTTCTCACGTTATTAGAAATACAATAGCGACAATAAAAGATAATGCTCGTTACATTGAAACAAAGCCGTTTTTGGAATCTAATCAAGATAAAATGAAAGGATATGCCTCTGACATAAGAATAGAAATGCAAAAACTTTTAGATGCCGTAGATTTCATGTTAAAATATGCCCGAACAGATTTGCCTTCTGAGAATTTTAATGTAGAAGAAATATTGCAACGAGTTTTTGATGTCCATAATGATATATTTACAGAAAAAAATATTCAATATAGCTTAATAATTGATGAGAATATTTCACTTTATGGCAATAAAGTCTTTTTTCAAGATATTATTACAAATTTAATAAGTAACTCTATAAAAGCACTTGAAGGTAATTTTATAAAAAAGATTCAATGTAATGTAAAAATAAATAAAGAAGAAATGCTTATTTTGTTTTCGGATAACGGCATTGGTATTCCAGAAAAAAATAGAGAAAAAGTATTTGATATTTATTTTACAACAACACAAGAACAAGGTGGAGCAGGTATGGGGTTATATATCGTTCAAACAAATTTGGAAACATTTGGTGGAGAAGCCGAAGTAATTAATAGTGAATTTGAGCATGAAGGAACAACAATTAAACTTACTATTCCATTTCAAAAATAGTCATTTATGGTGAATAATCGACCTTTTCAAATTGTCATAATTGATGACGATTTACGCTTTAAAGAAAGACCAATCTTTGATGAACTCATTGAAAGATTTGGAGAAGAAAATATTATTTGGAGAGAGACCCCAAAGGAAGGACTAGAATATATTGAATCTAATCTTACAAAAAGAACGATAGTTATACTCGATTATGATTTTGGACCCAAAAGGTCAAATGGGCTTATGTGGTTAAAGCCATTACAAGATACTTCTTCATTGATTTATGTAATATTAAATACTTCTCATGGCGTTGCTATAATACCACCAGATGAGTTAAAAGATTGCATTAATAACCACCTTATGGCATTAGTTGATAAAGCAAGCGATGGTTATGAAAAAGTTATTTCAGAAGTCGAAAAAGCAATAGGTTATCTAAACAATCGTGTAGATTGTATCTTAGAGGAATGGATATTACGTCATGAGCGTTTTACTCGTGAAAAACCTTATATTCGTATTGAAGGAGGAGAAACAATGAGTTTAAATGATGTATTGAACGAAATAAGAAAAGATACTATTTTTGGCAGAAAAATGTCGAATAATATTATTAGTACAGCTATAACGCTTATGCAAAGAGATATTGCCAAATTAGAAAACTCTGAAAAATGAACATATTGACGATTTGTGATAATAATGATACAAAAAGAGGCGAATATTTTAGCACAAGCGAGCAAAATTTAATTGATAAATTACAGCCCAATATTTCATCTCATCAATCTTTAAAAACAAAAGACTGCCAAAAATCCCTTGATAATTATACGCCTAATTTCAATGGAAAACCGTTTCTATGTGTTGCTTACGCACATGGAAATGAAAGTTCAATAGCAGTTGATAATGAGAACTATATACATTTTGAAAATAGTTATCTTTTTAATCAATCCTTTTTTTATGCCTGCTGCTGCCTTTCTGCCAAACAACTGGGGCAACAAATGATGGATAATGGTTGTAAGGTTTTTTTAGGCTTTGAATCTACTATTTCGTCTTGTAATCCAGAAGCCGAAGGTATTTATCAAGATTGCGAAAATGCTTTTATGACATTTTTTGTCAATGAAGGACTTAATATTCAAGAGTGCTTGAAAAAGGTTGAAGAAAAATATACCGAAGGTATTGTTCATTTATCATTATCTTATGGTTTATTTGAAACAAGTATTTTACAAGGAAATTATAACGCATTTAGAGTATTTTGTACGAATGATGATTTTAGTATTACGAAAGATGACTTCGTATAAAAATGGCACTAAAAACATATACACTTGATGAAGTGAAAGACCATTTTTCGCCTTGCTTGGTCTTCCAATTGAAAACAATACTTGTTATACACTAAGCAGCAACTATGCGAAGCCAACCGAAAAACCCAAGCAGTATGAAAAAATAAATTTTAATCGAAGCGGAACTTTTTTAGCATATTTTTTGTAAATAAAAAATAAATATATAAAAAATGAACAGATTAGAATTTTTGACGAAGTGCTTACAATCAGGTTTGTTGCTTACAATGCCTGAAATATTGAAAGAAAACGAATTTTCTTTCATACCGATATACGATGATTTTGTGGCAGGTTTTCAATATTATAAAGGCATGGATTTGATACATTCGATAGGCGCAGGACAGTCTTTAGATTTGGTTCGTGAACCTGAAAATAGGTATGATAATCAAGCAATTGCGATTTATTGGGAAGGTCAAAAATTAGGTTTTATGCCTCAATGCAATAACCTAATTCCATCGGCTTTGTTAGATGCGAAAATCCCTTGTATCGCCACGGTAAAAGCTGCGCATAAAAACGCTGCACCTTGGGAAACACTCGAATTTTCAATAGCTTTGGCTTATCCAAAATCGTTTTTAGGTGTTAGTCCTTCTGTTTAAAGTTTCTATTTACGAAAAAAAAACCGTTCCGATTACAATAATCGGAACGGTTTTTTTATTTAAGTTTTCATCAAAATCATTACATTTCGCCTTCTTTTTTCACTACATCTACCCATTTTCCGCCTTGTTGTGCCAATATACTGTGGTCGTACATGGCTTCGCAAACAGTGGTTGGGAGATAGTATTTTCCGATATAAGCAGCGTGCAATTGCACACGGTAAGTTACAGATTGATTTTTTTGTAAATCAAAATAAGTATAGACACGATCATCTCTAATATCTTGATAATCACAAATACTCGAAGTGCCGTAAGTCATGCCGCCCATTCGTGCGTTGTGTATTTCCCAACCACTTGGAAATACCTGACTTAATGCCATTTCTTTGTAGGTTTTGCCCAATGTTCCAGGATTTTGTACCGTGACTTCTGCCACAAAATCTACGCCTTGTGTGATGCGAGTAGGGTCAATCGTTTCGCCTTTTGTATTTTTGTATAAAATGCTCATTCCCAGATTATTAGCGGCAACATCTTGATTGCCAATAGCTGGTTTTCCTGTCAAAATCAAGCGAGCAAAAAGAACGCCTTTGCTTGTATTTTTAATAGAAATTTTACGAACACCTTTGTCCACAGTAATTACTACTTGTGATAATGCGGCTTTACAATTGGCATTGACTGCCCCATTTTTATCTGTTTTATAAGTGTAAGTAAAGCCATTTTGAGCCACATTTTCGCCTAAATATTTTGAAACAGAAAGCAGAGATTGTGCTACCGATTGCGTACCGTACCACGTTTGAGAACTTAGTTTTCCAGCCACAGAGCGAGCTATTTCAGCCGCCCCATTTTTGTCGCCCATAAGTAAAAGCGTTTCTAAAATTTGCGCTTCGTCACGTAAATCAGAGCCATACGTATAAGAAATTTCGGTGTATGGAGCTACAAATTTGCCTACGTTATTCGTCATATTTTTGGCTTCTTCGATTTTTCCAGCCAAACAATACGCTGCTGCCAAACGCCATTTTGCGACCATAGAAAGATTTTTTTGCTCTCTCAAACGGTTCATTGCGCCTAATTCGGCTGTACCTGCCGCAGCCAACGTATATAAACGATACGCTTGGTCGAGTTCTTTGCGTTCTGCCCAATATTTTGTTTCATAACCGTAAGGATTATTAACAGGATTATTATTTACCACAACAGGTTCCCAACGACGAGCCATATTTTGCTGATAGGTTTTCCAACGTTCGAGCATATTTGCAGGCAAAGTAAAACCACTTTTTTGTGCTTCTACTAAAAATTGACCTACATAACTTGTTCCCCAATCGTCTGCTTCACGATAGCCAGGCCAGTAACCAAAACCTCCTGCATCATTTTGAAAACGTTGCAAACTTTCTATACCAGCTTTCACATTGTTGGAAGCGATATTCTTTTGATTATCAGTCAGTTCTAATAATTTTGAAACATAAAGCTGCGGAAAAGCACCCGATGTTGTTTGTTCCACACAACCATGCGGATATTGCAACAAATAGGGTAGTCGAGTTCCCAAGTTGAGTGGTGGAATAGTCGAAATTTCAAGTACGCCTTCGTTTGTTCCAAAAGTACCCAATGCTTGGAAGTCTATATCTGCACTTTCGTTGGCGCTCATCACTTTTTCAATGACACTCGTAACATTCGGATTCGGGTTTCTGATTTGGATTTCGATGTCTTGCCAAACTTTTTCGCCACCGCCTTCTGCCAAAATTCTAAATTTCGCAACACCTTCGCCATCATTAACTTTTATATCAAAATCTGTTGGTTTTTCGCCTGGCGCAGCAAAAAACATAGATTTTGTATTGCCATTTACAATATTTATCAAGCCACTACTTTCTTGTACAGAAATATTTACGTTGCTTACTTTTTTGTCCATGGCAAAAATATCAACAGGCAATTTTAGCGTTTCGCCTGGGCTTAAAACTCTTGGTAAAGTCGCCAAAAGCATCAAAGGCTTGCGTACAGGAACTGTTTTTGCAGTATTTCCGTACGCTCCGTTATCTGCAGCTACGACCATTACTCTCACCGAACCAATATAATTCGGCAACTTAATTTTATGATGTGCTTTTCTGCCAGGGGCTAAATAAAATGGTCCGATATGACGTACAATTGGCTTAAAACGGTTCGCACGATTGTTTTCGCCAGCTTTTGTGTTGATACCATCGCCACCAATATTCAAAACTCTATCTCGTTCGACACCGTAAGATGCGCTCAAAACTTGGTCGTAAATATCCCATGTTTTTACACCGAGTGCTTCTTTGGCATAAAAACTTTTCCAAGGGTCAGGCGTCTGGAAACGGGTCAAATCGAGTAAACCTTCATCAACAATTGCCAACGTATAAGTCATTGCTTTGCCTTTCATTTCTCCAACGTCCACCGTAAAATTTTGCTCAGGTTCTAAGACATCAGGCATATTTACCCAAGGCTCTAAACGAGTTTGCGCATTTTCTATATTAATAGGTATAACGCCGTATTGTCGCATCGGTAAATCATTCGTTACTTGTCCGTGTTTCTGCACCATTGCAACGTGTGCATAAACGGTTGGGCTCATTTCAGCCGTAGATTTAAACTCGATTTTGTTTGTACCTTCTTTGGCATCTGCCCAAAAATGCTGTAATACTTTTGTACCGTTTTCAATCGTTACCAAACAACGACCTACTTTTGAGGCAGGAATATCCAAAGTTACTTTTTCGCCAACATTGTATTTTTCTTTATCTGATTTAAAAGGCAATAGTGCAGCCGCTTTTCGAGCTTGTGCGTTCATTGCTTCGGCATTGTCGCCATCTTCATAATAAGGCGTACCAGCGTAGAAAAAATCGCCAGTCGCATGACCTCCGTTTGGATTTATACCTCGAACAAAATAGCGTCCCCATTGCGTAACTTTCACATTCCAAATCGCTTCGCCTTTTTCGTTGGTATTAATTGTGGCAGTTTCTAAACTTCCAAGATGTGCATCTGAATTAAAACCAGCTACTTCATCATTGCCTGAATCCCACCACCAACGCCAATTTATTCTGTACAAACCAACCGAGACAGGTACATTTCGTGCAGGATTTCCGTTTTTATCCAAAGCAACGAAGCGAATTTGTGTATTTTCATTGATATTTGCTTCTCTTTCGCCTTGCTTGTTTTCAGGCATTTTAACGCCAACATACACTTCATAAGGATTATAAACCATGTTGAAATTATCGACGCTAAAATCTCCGCCACGTTCCATTACTCTTACGCTAAAATTCGCTTTTAATTTTCCTGGTGTTTTATTTTGAATATTAAAATTTAAAGGCACATTCGCATGACCATTCGCATCTAAGGCGGCATCAAAAAGCGTTTGTGGTTCGCTTGTAAAAGTCCGTGCAGGGTCGTCAAATTTATAGTCGCCAAAACGCTCAAATTTTGTTTCAGAATTGACCAATTGTACATCAACTTTTGCAGTCAAACCAGCCGCTACGGGTCCTGTTAGCCAATTGGATTGCAGATTTCCAAGCAATTTCGCATCACTTATAGCCAATTGTTCTTTTCCAAAATCCAGCTTTATTTTCAAACGGTTTGGTTTTACCGTTTCGATTTTTATCTCTTTAGTAAATGCTGCGCCACCAACTTTTACGGTTGCCGTGTAGCTTCCCGTAGGCGCATCTGGACGAGTAGAAGTCGTTATATTGTAAATATTATTGAGGTTGTAAGCGGTTGTAAAACGCTGCTGAATTTGTCCACGAGGATCTTTTAACTCAAATGTAATCGGGTGATTGGGCGGTAAATTTTTATTTTTATTTTCCAAAACAAAATTTAAGAAAATGCTGTCGCCAGGTCGCCAAACGCCTCTTTCTCCATAAATAAAACCTTTTATTCCTTTTTGAATAATATCGCCACCTACTGCAAATCTGCTCATATTATTAGAAGCACCGTCTTGCATTTTTAAATAACCATATTCTTTATTTACATTTACCAAGCAAATAAATGGTGTTTTTTCTAATTGTAGTTTACAAATACCTTCGCTATTTGTTTTGGCAGAAGCCATTTTTTGATTTTGATAATCATAAAACTCCACTTCTGCGCTCGGAATCGCATTGGTAGAACGCAAATCAGTGACGGCAACAAAAACTGATTTATCATTGCCCATTTTTGCAATAACACCAACATTTGAGGCAATAACATTGCGTTTTATATAGTTTCTGTATGTATAATAATTGGGATTACAAGGATTTTCGGCAGTATTTTCTTCGCCATCGTATTCATTATAATCGTAACTTCCGAAACTTTTTATATCACCATTTTCGTCATATTCTACGGCATCGTCAGCTTCTACGGCTGGCGTTTTTGCTTTGGCATCTTTACATTCGTAAGTGCTGTAACTTGGTTTGAAACCAATACGAACTTGATAAACTGCGGCAGGGTCTTCTTTGATAAGTTTACTCAAATCAAGGTTATAACGAACAAATTTCCCCTTATTATTTAGCGTATTTATTTCAGAAAGTGCTACTTTTTTTTGTAAAATAACTCTTCCTACACGCTCTAAACCATAATCGTAATCATTGTCTAAATCAGAAGTTTGAAGAAATTGCATGACATTATTGTCAAATATTTTAAAAATTTCGACATTAACAGCATTCAAATTTGTTGCTTCAAAAGGAAAAAGTAAGCCATTTTCGGAACTTGGAATAATAGAACCGTGACCACAAAGTTTTACTTTTGGTTTGCTGTCGCCAAAAAATATACTTTGCGTAAAACCCTTTTCAAAAGTTTTGCCTTTT
>JANMGN010000090.1:0-4979 GCA_031374645.1 Chitinophagales bacterium
ATTTCTTCTTCATCTTTTTCAGATTCCACGTGCAAACTACCCCAAGTACCAAGGTCAGACCAACCAATATCCGAAGGAATAGTATATACATTATCAGCAAATTCCATAATCGCAAAATCTATTGAAATATCTCTTGTATTAGGATAATTTTTATTTATAAAACCCTGTTCGTCAGGTGTATTGTACAAGTCGCTTTGTAGCGTTGCTATAATATCAGGTGCATATTTCGCAAAAGACTGGAGCAAAGATTTTGCTGACCACGCAAAAATACCTGCGTTCCAGATGTAATTTCCGTCAGCAAGAAAACTTTTTGCAGTTTCCAAATCAGGTTTTTCTTTAAACCCTTTTACTTTAAAAATACCGTCATTATTAGCATCACGTTTTGCAAAATTGATGTACCCATAACCCGTTTCAGGGCGAGTAGGCGTGATACCGAGCGTTACGAGTACGTCGCTTTCAGAAGCAAAATCAAATGCCATTTGAAGATTTTTCAAATACTCCTTTTCTTTCAAAATAATGTGGTCAGAAGATGCTACCACGAAGTTCGCCTTCGGATTAAGTGCTTGTAATTTCAAAGCAGTGTAAGCCAAACAAGGCGCAGTATTATTGCGAGAAGGTTCTCCAAGTATCTGATTGTCAGTGATTTGTGGTAATTGTTCCTTTATCAAATCACGATATATTTCATTGGTAACAATAAAAATATTTTCGGCTGGAACAATTTCTAAATGCCGTTCAAAAGTCAGTTGTAGGAGTGTTTTTCCAACACCCAAAATATCCAAAAATTGTTTTGGTTTTGCGGTGCGGCTTGCAGGCCAAAAACGGCTACCTACACCACCTGCCATAATCGCTACATAATTATTATTGTTCATATTGTCTATTGATTTTTACGAATAAATTTTCCTTATTTTTCACAAAAGTAATTGCTTTCTAAGTATTTCCCAATTTTAATTTAAAAAAATGCGTATCCACCGCCATTTTTGGAAAAACAGAAGGAAGCGTATCTGTAGGAATTAAAATAAAATTATTGCGCTCGTAAAAACGAATTGCAGCTTCTAATTGCGCCCTCGTACCGAGGTAAATTGCTTTAAAATCGTGCGTTTTGCATTGAGCAATAAGCGTATCTAAAAGCATCTGTGCGATACCATATTTACTGCGGAAGTCCTTGTGTATGAACATTTTACGCAAACAAGCGATGCCTTCGCCACAATCAATCAAAGCGATAGTTCCTACTACTTTTTCTTCATGCAACGCCACCCAAAAATTACCATTTTTTACTTGGTAAAAATCAGGAATAATCTGTAAATCAGGTTGGTCTTTTATAGTAATAGGAACTTGAAACTCATTTTGTTGAATATCAATGATAAGGTCAATAACTTGCGCTTTGTGTTTTTCCTCAAAAGGAGTATATACTATCATAAGTAGGCGTATAGAAATAATCGGTAATTTTTTTGGCGTTGTAAAATAACATACGTAACTGACTGCAAGGAAGTTACGTATGTTATTTTACAACGACTTCCCTTTAAAAAAATTATGATTATTTTAGCCCAACTGCTTATATGTTAAATTTTTACAAAGATATAAATTTTTTACAGAATAAAAATTACTTTTGAGCTTGATTTTGTAACCTAACCAAATTATTTAAAAATGAAAAAAACAGTATTCCTATTTTGTTTCGTACTTTATGGAACAATTATTTTTGCACAAGCTAAAAAAATAGATTTTCCGATGTCGGGTACTTGGTACAGTCCCAAAAGTAATCAACTTTTCGCTATCCAAACGGACAAAGACGCTTCCATCAAAGGGCGAGGAGTTTATTACGGCAACGGAACAGGCAAAATGGTACAAATGCAAATTATGTCGCAACAAGCAGAAGTTATCGAAAGTGGCGAGAATGCTTATTATTTGCTTACTTATGATCCTGCGAAGCCAAAAACGATTTACAAACTCGTGACTTATCCAGGCTCGATTGACCTTGTTTTAAAAATGACAGAGCCTAATAATCCTAAAAAAGCAGCTGTTATTTTTTATGCTTTGAAGGATTTACAAGCTAAAAATAAACATTTAGAGGATTAAAAACTAAAACGTCGGCGAGATTTTAATCTTGCCGACGTTTTATATTTTTTAAAAATCACTCCGCAACGTCACACTCAAATTTCGACCTGCCGCACTCACGCCCGAAGCAAACACTCTATAATGCTTATCCAAAATATTTTCTAACCCGACTTGTACAGTCAAAGTTTTCAAAATTTCGTAACTTGCACGAAGGTTCAGCGTGTACCAAAAAGGCATCAAACCTAACTTCGCATCTGCCGAATACAACTCATTATCCTCTGTTCCAAGACGATAATCGCTTGACTTTTTTGTACCGTTAAATAAGGTATAAAAACTCGCTTGTAGCTTTTCGTTCTTGTAATCGATGCTTACTCTACCAAAAGTTGGTGGAATATGATCAAGCGGAGTTTCTCCTTTTTCCGTCAAAACACGACCTTTGGTATAAGTATAATTTGCTGATAATGTGAGATTTGTGAAAATTTCGTAACGTCCGCTAAGCGAAACACCAAAAATATTTGCCTTGCCCAAATTAATAGTTTTGAAAATAGCACTCTTTTTTCCGTCATACAAAATCGTATCTTTTCCTTCAAACTGTGCTGTTGCCAAACTCAATACATTATAGTAACGAGTAAAAAACGGAACAACTTGTATCGCTCCTTTTTTGCTTAAATTTTGGTTTAAAACCAACTCAACGCTGTACGTTTTTTCAGCTTTTAAATCAGTATTTGGAATTATCAAGCGACCTGCTGCTGATTCAAAAACTTTCGCCACATCATCAACATTTGGCGCACGATAAGCACTTGATACGGAAGCAGTTGTACTAAAACCAATGTCTGTTTTTTGCTGAAAAGCGATATTTCCCACCAAATTGCTATGTTGCTGTTTCAAGTCATTGAACGGAAATGGAAAAAATTTTTTATCTCTAAACGTAGCATTTAATTGTGTAAAATTGTAACGTGTGCCAACGATAAAGCTACTTTTATCAGAAATATTATACGTATTTGTGGCATAAGCTGCACCTGTTAGCATTTGCGAACCACCATCGGGATACCGTGTACTTGCTGCTGTACTTGTGCCAGTTTTTATATTAATAGTTTGCGCTGACGAAGCTACATCATTATATGCTATTTCTATTCCATATTGAAAATTATTTTTGCCAAAAGTCTTCAAAATGTCCGCATTTAAAGAGATAACTTTCACGTTTTCAACACTTTCTGTACGGTTGTCTTTTCTAAAAAAACGAGTATTTCTGCTTTCTTTAATAGCCTGATATGCTGCTACAACTTGGATTTTATCGGAAAAAAAAGTTTTTTTTGTATTTTCAAAATGATAAGAAAGCATCGCTCTTTTTTGTGGGCCATAATACCATTCTGCTTGTACAGGAATACCTGTTGTATTTGCTTCTGTAAGACGGTCGTAACGAGGAATATCAGAAGAATTAGACAATTGAAAATTTAACTGATGTGTAATATGCTGATTTTGAGCAAATAATAATTTTTGTAAAAAATCATATTGCTTATAAGTTGTACCAATTTGTAAGTTTGGATTAGTATTTTTTATGATACTATCTTTACCATTCATACGCTCCACATAAAAAGCACGTTTGCCCCAATCGCCATATTTGCTGTCCCGATTTGCCCCAGTTCGTAGGTCGCCAAAATCTGAATAAGAAAAATTCGTCAAAGAAGCGAATTTTTTAACAGCGAAATTTAATTTTAGATTGACAGTTTTCTCTTTGTTAGCAGTCGAGTAACGTGTAAAACCTCCAACTTGTATATGTACTTTGTCATCTTGATACATTTTTGGTTTTTTCGTCTGAAAATACATCACGCCACCAAGCGCATCGCTTCCATAAAGAAGCGAGTTTCCACCAAAAAGTAATTCTACACGCTCCAACATATTTGGGTCGATTGTAATCACATTTTGCAAGTGACCTCCACGATAAATTGCATTATTCATGCGCACGCCATCTACGACCAAAAGTACTTTGTTTGCCTCAAAGCCTCTCATAATCGGGCTTCCGCCACCGCCTTGCGAGCGTTGTACAAGCACATGACCACTATTTTCCAACAAATGCGCTGTACTTTGTGGATTAGAAAATTGGATAAAATTGTCGTTTATAACTTTGACTGCAACTATTGGGCAACCTATTTTACCAGTTCCTATTCTGTTGGCTGAAATACTAACTTCATTTAAGTCAATACTATCTTTTTGAGCAAAAATATTAAATGTATAAAATATTGACAGTAAGATAATTATAATTTTTTTCATATATACATATAGTATTTGTATCATGCCAAAACGACACAATAAAATGTTAAAAAAACGAAACCATATTTAGGGACAAAGTTTTACTTTAATACTATCGGTGGTATGAAAAAATCATAATTAGAGTGACTAAAAAAGGAAGGATATTCAAAAATCAACACTTTTATTTTTTTATAAAAAAAATGTATAAATTGTTGTTTTTCAATAAAATATAATTTGAAAAAGTCTTTAAAAATAGAAAAATCATTGTCACTATCGTTGGCTTTTTGTAACAGTGAACTAAGCATTTTTTTTATCAAATGTGTTTCTTTTTCATCTTGAAAACAAAAATAATGTATCGCATCTTTTTTTACAATATCATAGCGTTTACCACAATACTCGATTTCTTTACCATCTTCTAATAATCTAATATTTTCAGAAAGTGAAATTTTTAGCAAATCGTCTTCTTTTGTCGTATTCATTATACTATCTTTTACTTCGTGTTTCCAAGCGCAAAGCGTTCCGCCCAACAGTAGAAAATGTCCGATACTGCTGTATAAAAAAAGCGTAAGAAGAGTTATAGAAATATAGCGATTCAATAAGTTATTATCATTTTTGCAAAGGTAAAAAAAAATCGTTCAAAAACAGGTAATTATCTAAATAAATTATAGGTATTATTA
>JANMGN010000092.1:0-2736 GCA_031374645.1 Chitinophagales bacterium
ACTTCAAAAAGGTAGCCTAAGTTTTTGTCGGTAACAATATCGATATTCCCAGGAATAATAGAGCAAACTACTGGAATTTTCATAGCAGCAGCCTGTAAAATAACATTAGGAAAGCCCTCTCTGTGAGAAGCATGAATGAAAATATTTGCCAGAGTCATAAAATATTCAACTTCAAAAGAGTGTCCTAAATGAATAATGGCAGAATTTTCGTTAATTATTTTTTTGCTTTTATCGCTTATTGGATCAAGCTCGTCTTCAAAGTCGCCTACTAATAATAGACATATATCTTTTCTATGTTTTAGTAATTCAATAAATGCACTAATTACCTCTTCAGTTCCTTTGTCTTTTACTATTCTGCCAACTGTTAGCATATAGGTAATTTTCTCATCATAATTAATATGATTTTTTATCTCCTCTAATCTATTTGGTTTAATGGATTGCGGATTAAATCGGCTCAAATCTACACCATTAGTAGAACCTTTTCCTATTATTTCAAGTTTTTTCTCATTGCATAGGGTATTTTTTACTAAATAGTTGTATATAGAATAACTGTTGGGTAAAATTTTTTGAGCACCAAAGTAAGTTAATTTTTCAATTAGCACTAATAACTTGAACATAAACCCTGTTTTTGCCATCAAAGGTAATCCTGCAATTGTATGTAATCTTATCGGAACGTTACATACTTTAGCTGCTAACATACCAATCAATCCAGCTTTTGGAGTATGTGTGTGTACGATATCTGGCTTTTCTTTTATAAAAAGCTTTATCATAAGAAAAAGACAATATAAATCTTTTAAGGGTGTTATTTTCCTTGTCATAGGAATAATAATATGGGGACACTCCTCTTGTTTTATTACTTCCTCCTTGTACTTACCATCCGCACTTACCATTAATACATCAAAACCATTGTCTTTCATGTATTTTATTTGTCCGGTTAACAAACCGAATAATGACTCTGGTACGGTCGTAATACGAATAAGTTTAGGCATTTTTATTATAGATTTGGTATAGCTTTGATTTTATATCAAATATATAATTTACTCGACCTTTAAAATAAGCATCCCGATGAAATAATTTTTTTTTATATGCTTTATACGAAATTTCCTTTAAATCTTCTGGTTGAGGAGGATTAGTATCATAAGAGGGACTTACTTCTAAAAAAATAGGTGTGGTGTTGATGTCGTCATTTTCCCACGTAATGTCGAATGCACCAGTAGTTATTTGAAGTTTTTTGAATTGTTCAAGTATGTAGTTTCTCCATTGTTCGGGGAAGGTAATGAAATCGACTGAGCTGCCATGAGAAGTTGAGGTTGGTTTCCAATCCTCAGATGCATTTACACGCCAATAATGATGATAAATTTCGTTGCCTATGATTGTTACTCTAAAATCTTTTCTCATATTTATTAACTTCTGTAAGAGAAAAGTACTTATACCTTGTTTTTTTTTGGCTTGAAAGAGTGTCAAAAAAGCCTCTTGGTTGTTAAGTTTGTATATGCCTAATGCACCGGCAGAGTGTACATCTTTCCAAAGGACAGGATATTCTATGCCTAAAAAATTATTGTTACTTGTATTATTTGCCTCTACAATCATTGTTTTAGGAGAATTTATACCTAATTCGTCAAATTTTTGGTGCATATAGGCTTTGTTTTCCCAATATAATACTTCTTTGCTATTAGGAAAAAGAATATTGCCCTGTTTCTCGAGTTCGGTGACGACAAATTGAAGCCCCGCAGCATAGTTTGTAAGATGGAAGAAATTAAAATGGTAAGAAACAGAATAGTAAATTTTAGAATTATTCTGTTTTCCAATTTTTTTACGTCCTAAAAGAAGTCGAAAGTGTTGGTTATTTTCTATTAGTGCCTGTATAGTAGCTAAATCAGAGATAAAAGTTGTTCGCACGAGGTATTCTAACGCACGCTCTGGAAAAACTGGACAAATCCAAACAATATTTGTAGCTTTTTTGTCATAAAGTTTGATAAATTTGAACCAACTTATTTTAAAAAATAAGGCGTATAGTAGTCCCAAAAATTGATTTAATACTTTAAATATCATTTTTCTGATTTAATTGATTGATTTTATAATAATCTATGTAATCTATACCTAATTTTTGAACTTGTTCAATTTCTTGAGTATAAAATTTTACCTGCCCATTTTCATGGTTATAACTTAGGTCATCGAGATAAATAAAATTTTGTTTTATTTTTTGTAATTCGTAGAGGTAGGATAATTTTTCATGAGGAAACGCAACCAAAAATAAAGCTGCCTTTTCGTGTGTAAAATTATTTTTTTGTAACCATCGAAAAGTAGCGTTAAAGTATAGATAATTTCTTGCGGATAAGAAAACTAACAAATCATCTTCTTTTTTATGTTGAAATATGTATTCTGCTGTTCCATTTAACACTGGAATATTTAGTAGTCTTTCTTTTTCTGATTTCCATTTGGACTGGAAAGTGCGCCAACTATCAGCTATAGTATTATCTATGTCAATAACCCAAACAGTGGTATTAGGTTTGAGTTGTTTTATTTTTGTTCTAAATCTTTTTTTTAAGAAGAATTGAAAAAAATAAGAAATATTTCTTTTTAGTAATTTTTTCACTAATTATACAATTGAATCTTTAATAGCTTTAATAATTTGTAAGTTTTCTTCGAAGGAACGAGAGGCAACTCTTATAAAAGCGCCATCTAATCCGATTTTGTCAGAGCAATCTCGTACGTACACTCCGTGATTGACCAACA
>JANMGN010000097.1:0-2388 GCA_031374645.1 Chitinophagales bacterium
AAGATTTTTTGTAGCCGTGTGCGTAAGCGCACGGAAGGGTTAAGATTTTTTGTAGCCGTGTGCGTAAGCGCACGGAAGGGTTAAGATTTTTTGTAGCCGTGTGCGTAAGCGCACGGAAGGGTTAAGATTTTTTGTAGCCGTGTGCGTAAGCGCACGGAAAGAAAATTTTGGAACAAAATACCAAATATATCGTAAAATAAAAAATGTTTGAAAAACCATATTTGATAGAATTTCCGAAAGTCGGAGATAGCTCGTTGGGCTATATTTCGATTGCTGAGTTTGAAAAAACGCTTCCTTTTGAAGTAAAACGTACTTTTTGGACGTATTATACACCAGAAAGTATCGTTAGAGGTCGTCATGCACATCACGTAACCGAGCAAGTTTTGGTCGCTGTCGCAGGTCGAATTATCGTAAATACCGAAATGTGGGATGGCGAGATAATGACTTTTGTCTTAGAAAAACCAAACCAAGGCGTTTATATTCCACCGACCGCTTGGCATACGATGCAATACTCGCATAGCGCAGTGCAATTGGCGTTTGCTTCTACCACTTATACGCCCGAAGATTATATACGTGATTTTGACGAATTTAAAAAAGGATAAAATGAAAATATTAATCGTTGGCGCAGGAATTGCTGGCGCAGCTTTGGCTAATAATCTACAAGGCGAAAATATTGAAATTGATATTATTGATAAAGCCAAATCATTTAGTCCCGATTTGGGTTATGTGATTGGCGTATGGGCAAATGGCTCAGATATTCTCAGAAAAATGAACCTTTTTGAACCAATAAAAGCAAAAGGTTTTATGTCTAATTTTCAGCTTTTGACGGATGAAAAAAGTAAAATTTTACGTCAGACAGATTTACGAGAGTTGAATGAAAAATACGGTGGAGTTGTTTTTTTTATGAAAAGAGGCGCATTACATCAAGTTTTATTAGAGGCTAAAAATATTGATAAAAAAGTACAATTTGCAAAAGAAATCACACAATTAGTAGAAAATGAAAATGATGTAACTGTTTCATTTTCAGATAATTCTGTTGAAAAATATGATTTTGTAGTAGGTGCAGACGGAATTAATTCTTCGGTCAAAAAAGCACTTTTTCAAGCCGAAGGAAACATAACACATCGTTCTTCTTTCTTCTATTATTTATGTCAAAAACCTACGAATTTGCCTGATTTGAAAGGCGATGTGGAAATGATGGGCAAAGGAAATTTTTTGGGAATGTATCCTTGTGGCGGTAATCAAATAGGTGTTTATGGCGCAGTAAATACAAGCAAAATCCCAAGCGATAAAAAGGCTTATTTGAAATCTGTTTTTGCAAATTTTGAAGGATACAGCGATTACGCACTCCAAACAATAGACCAAGTGGATGATATTTTTTTAGACAAATTACGTGAAATTAGTTTGAAAAATTGGCACAGCAAAAGAGTTATTTTGATAGGAGATGCAGCTCATGCAATGCTTCCGACGACAGGTCAAGGCATTTCTGTTGCCTTAGAAGATGCTTATTTGTTAGCAAATTTGCTAACAAATCACAATAACAAACCTTTTGTAGATATTTTTGTAGAATTTCAAGCTACTCGACAAGCTCCGTTGGGTAAAATACAAAAGCGAGCGAGAATTTTAAATAAGTTGATAGAAACCGATAATAGTTTGTTTTGTTGGTTGAGAAATACAGCTATCCGTATTTTACATCGTGGTAGTAAAACGAAGTCTTTGGATACTTTTTTTGAAGAAAAAAAGCAAAACGTATGACCATAATTCCTTATGATAGCAATAAAATGGGCGTTTGGAATAAATTTAATGCAGAAGCCAAAAATGGGAATTTCATGTTTGACCGCAACTATATGGAATACCACACCGACCGTTTTCAAGATGCTTCTTTGCTATTTTATGAAGAAGATACGCTTGTTGCGATTTTGCCCGCTTCGCTCAAAGAAAATGCGATGTATAGTCACGGTGGACTTACTTTTGGTGGTTTTATTTTTTCTAATAGAACCAAACAATCGCAAGTTTTAGAACTTTTTGATGAATTAATAAATTATCTTAAAGCATTGAATATCAGCATATTATATTATAAATCAGCACCACACGTTTATCATTTTAATCCAGCCGAAGAAGATATTTATGCACTTTTTAGAAATAATGCTGTTTTAATTGGGCGAAATGCTGCTTCGGTTTTGAATTTACCAGCCGAATTAGCGTACAGCAAAGGAAGAAAATGGAGCGTAAAAAAAGCAAAATCTAACAATTTAAGAGTAGAAGAAAGCAGCGATTTTGAAGCCTTTTTTAATATTGAAAAAGAATTATTAGCACAAAAATACGATGCCAAACCAACACATTCTGTTGAAGAAATGAGTGATTTGGCGGCAAAATTTCCTGAGAATA
>JANMGN010000186.1:0-8223 GCA_031374645.1 Chitinophagales bacterium
CAAATTTTAGCCGTTTGAGTAGTATTAAAAGTAGGATTTACTTTTAAAATAAGCGTATCAGAAGCCGTACAATTTTTATCCGTAGCAACTTTTACCCAATACGTATTAGCCTCATTTACAGTTATTTGCGACAAATCAGAAGCGTCATTCCAAAGGTAAGTTGCATTAGGATTTGTTGCATCAAGCGTGATACTTTTGTTGTCACAAATGGTTGTATCTTTTCCGAGTGCAACCTTTGGCAAAGGATTATAAGTGACATTTAGCGAGTCTGTATAAAAGCAATTTCCTTCGGTAATAACCGTTTTATAAAATCCTGATTTTGTTATAATTTGTACAGAATCATTGATGCCCGTACTCCAATAGTATGTTTTTGCATCTGGCGCAGCGACATTTATTTTGAGTATTTGCTTTTCACAAAGTGCGGTATCTTTCAAGTCAATTAGCGGAATCAGTCGAGGCACAATTACCTTAAAAGTATCTTTGTAAAAGCTATTGCAAGCGTGGTTCGCAGAGGCAATATAAGTGGTCGTAACTTTGGCAATTGTGGTCGGATTATAGATAGTTGGGTTGCTCAAACCTGCACTCGGCAACCAAGCAATTTTGCTTCCCAACGAGCTATGTAAAGTCGCTACTTCGCCCAAACAAACCACTTTTTCGTTGTAATCGTCCAACATTGTGGCACGTTCTATACAGATAGTTTGCTCATTACTTTGAGAGCCACAAGCACCCGAAAATCCCCAATATACATTTTTTCCCTTATATATATCTTTCTTTAAATCAGCTTTGTATGTCAAACGCAGTTCGCAATCGAAATAAACTCTAAACTCTTTCAACTTAGCATTCCAGTCGAAACGAACAGTATGTTCTTTACCATCTTCGACATTTGCGTTAGAGGAAGTCATTGAAACAGGGCCCGCCAAATTTGTAAGCGGGCTGTGCTGAAAAAGCGCATTTCTTTGTATGGAAATGTGGTCATTGGAAGGGTCGTTATAACCAGGCGATTGATACGTATCGAACTCAACCGCAATGCCTGGGTCAAGCCCTTTCATAGCAAAATCTGAACCCGAATTAGCATCTATCAGGTTCGGAGAATAGCCCATTGCGAACGCCATACCGTCTGCACCCGAAGCATTTTTTGAACCAAAATTCATCCTTGCAATAATCTCAAACGACTTATCCAAGTCTATTTGCTGATTGCTCCAAATCGTACCAAATTGACCTGTTTTGTTTTCGGTCATTCGATAATGACGTTCGCCAATTTGAGTTGCGTTGCCGAGTGTTTTGAATTGTGCATGGGAATAAAAATGGGACAAAAATAATAGGGACAGCGTGAGCGTAGTGAGTTTTCTCATTGCGTGAGTAATTGGTTGAATTGGTTTGGAATTGGTTGAAAATTTTAGCTAATTTAATTGAAAAATTACTTTAAAGTTGGACTACTTTGTAATTTTAAAATGTCAGCTTTTCATTTATTTTTACTCAAAACGATAAATTTTAACTAAAATTGAATGTTATCTAAAATTTAAAACCTTCTTAACGATTAAAAAAACAAATATATGATATTTATTAGCGTTAAAAGCAGTTTATCAAATAAAAAAAACGGAGTATCCGTTTTACCGCATACTCCGCATGGAATTTAATGTGTTTGTAAAAATACTTTTTGAGTTTGTATTTTATCGTGCATTTTTATTTGTACGATATAAATACCAGTGTTCCAATCTCGCATTTCGACGGTATTTATACCTTCTTTTGGATTATCGAGTGTGTATTTTACCTGACCTAATTCGTTGATAATCAGCAGCATATCTACATTTTTAGGCAAACTTATATAGGTCGTACCTGACGTAGGATTTGGAAATACTTTTATTTTTTCTTCTCTAATTTCTTGTATTTCTTTTTTATCTGCAAAATCTTTTATCAGCGTATTATTACTCGTATTATTACTTGAAACCTTGCTGACTATACTTGTAGAAAAAGTAATGACCTGAGTTTTGTTCGTGATATTATCACAAGAATCAATCGCTGTCCAAAAACGTTTTATCTGCCCTACCCCATTCGGACATAAGCCAGGATATACTACTTCGTAAAAACTAACTTCTACAATATCTGAGCGCATAATAGCTCCGCAAGTATCTATTGCAAAAATATTATCGGGTACAAGCGGCGGCGTTGTTCCGCAAGCGATAGTTATATTTTGAGGAATATTATAAATAACAGGTGCTGTTTTGTCTGTTATATTAAAAAACTGTTGAAACTCGTCTGTATTTCCAGCGTCGTCGGTCGCTTTCCATGTTCTCAAAATGATGTAAGCGTTGCTGCCGCAAGTTTCCAAAACTTTTTGGTCAGTAAAAGTTACTTGCACATTATCATCACAATCGTCTTTTGCTTGTGGAAATACAGGGTTTTGGAGAAGATTATTTGCTGTTGGGTCGCTACATTCCAAAGTCATTTCATCAAGCATACCAGCAGTAAGTAAAACGGGCGGCTTTACATCGAGCTTAGAAACATATATATTTTGAATGACAACTTTTGCATTGCCACAGCGGTCACTCGCTATCCATTTTCTTTCTAAAACGTACGAACCATCATTTTTTACCGTATCTATAATCGTTTTTTCATTATAAACGACACGTATCGTAGCGTTACAAGCGTCAAAAAAGCTAAGTTTCGGTTTTGCTGGAATAGTATCACTACAAAAAACATAAGCATCTTTTGGCACAGTTGCTACAATTGGAGCGATTTTGTCCGTAATCAATATATTTTGAGTTGCGCTTGCCGAATTTCCGCACAAATCTGTTGCTGTCCAAGTTCTTATTTTAAAAATGCTGCACGTATCATTTGGATCTACAATCGGATTTGCTTCATCTTTAAAAGTAAGCAATATTTTGTCCGTACAATTGTCTTTTACAATTGGTTTTGCAATATTGGTCAATTGTGAACAATCCACCGTAACAGCGGCTGGCGTTTGTACAAAAGTAGGCACTTCACTGTCTTTTATCCAAATCGTTTGCTTAATAACGCTTGAATTTCCACATTTATCAGTAGCTATCCAAGTTCTTGTAACTTTACTATTACAAGCTCCACCTGTATTTGTTACTTCTTCTTTAAAAGAAATAGTCAATTGTTTATCACAATTATCAGTTACGACAACATTTGGCAAAGCAGGAGCAGTACCACATTCTACCGTTATGTCTGCAATAATGGGTTGAAAAATAGGTTTTATACTATCTATCATCGTAATAGTCTGCACTTTCACAGCAGAATTTGCACAAATATCCGTTGCTATCCAAGTACGTTTTATCAACGTATTGCAATTCACAGTTTCTATTGTTTCTTTAAAATTAAGCGTAACATCTTTGTCACAATTGTCTTTAATAATAGGCTGCGGATTTGCAGGTACTTCACTACCACAAGAAATCGTCACATCATTTATTTCTCCTAAAAAAGTAGGTGCAATACCGTCTTGTATGTAAATATTTTGTACAGCCGAAGTTGAATTAAGACAAGCATCAGTCGCTGTCCAAATACGTTGAATTTTACGAGCGCAACCTTGTGTAGTGTTATTTATTTCATTAAAAGAAATAATCACATTAGCCGTACAATTGTCACTTGCTGTTATACTGTTTGGAGAAATTGGTACAAAATTGCAATCTCCAACCGTCAAATCGCTTGGAATATTAGCCAATATAGGCTTTTTCGTATCTAAAACAGTTATAGTTTGCGTTTGTACGTTTATATTTCCGCATTTATCAGTCGCTGTCCATGTACGCAAAATCGTAAAATTATTAGTACAAACACCATCTTTTCGTACTTCTTTAAACTGCATTTCTACGTTTCTATCGCAGTTATCAGTCGTAATAGCTGTTTTCGCAGGAGGAATATTATCGCACTCTACGCTTACATTTGCAGGAACAATCAAGACTGGTTTTTCAGTATCAATAACACTTATCGTTTGCGTTTTCACACTCGAATTCGCACAATTATCCACCGCTTTCCAAGTACGCTTTACGACGTAACCGCAAGTAGCGTTTGGTATATTTATTTCAGAAAAAATAACTTCTACATTTTTATCACAATTATCTTCTGCAATTACGGTAGCTGCAATTCTCAAATTATCGCAACTCATCGTAGCATCAGCTGGAATATCCAATAAAGTAGGTTCTTTTATATCATTTACAGTAACAATTTGAACCTTTGTTGTTTTATTTCCACATTTATCCGTAGCTACCCAAGACCTTTTGAGTTGAAAATTATCTGGGCAATTGCCAAGTGTTTTTTCTTCCAAAAACTCAACTTTTGCATTAGGGTCACAATTGTCTTTTGCCAAAAACAAAGGTGCTGCCGTAACCGAAGCACAGTCAATAGTCACATCTTTTGCCTCTCCTAAAATGCTTGGAGGCGTAGTATCTTTTATCGAAATAGCCTGTGTTTGTACAGCCACATTGAAGCAATTATCGGTCGCTGTATAAGTACGAGTAATCGTCGTATTACATTCAGTTTGTTTTAAAACCTCTGAAAAAGCCAGCGTAACACTTGGGTCGCAGTTATCTCTTGCGCTTAACGACAAAGCCAGCAAAGGATTAACACTCGTATTTACACCACATTCTACGGTCACATCTTTTAATAAATTACTAAAAATAGGTTTTTTTGTATCTTTTACGGTTACAGATTGCGTAATCGTATTTTTATTGTTACAATTGTCAATAGCTGTCCACTCTCTTAAAATTTGGTAATTATCAGAGCAAGTACCGTATTTTATAGTATTTTTCAATAAAATATCTACTTGCAAATCACAATTGTCTTTCGCTGTCAAATTGCTTGCAGCAGGTACAAGTTGGTTACATTCGAGCGTAACACTTTGTGGAATATTCGCAAAAATAGGTTTTTCAGTATCCCTTACCGTGATGTACTGAGTTGCAGCAGTGGTATTTCCACACTGATCTTTTGCTGTCCAAACTCTCCTAATCACATAACTATCTTTGCAACCAAGACCCGTACGATTTTCTGTTAAATAAATACTTATAGAAGAAGGCGCACTACAATTATCCGTTGCAATAGGTTTTATAGCAGCGGGAACATTAGCACAACTTACCGTTACATTTTGTAGAACAGTTGTAAAAACAGGCGCTTTTTTATCTTGAACAGTAATAATTTGTGCTTGTTTTTGAATATTTCCGCAACGGTCAATCGCTGTAAATTCACGGCGAATTTTGTAAGTAAAATCGCAACTCATCGCAAACTTCGTATCTTTTACGTAAAGTTGGACTTTATCATCGCATTTGTCTTTTGCAAGAACAGTAGTAGGCATTTTCGGAATTTCTGAACAAGCCACCGTAACGTCAGCAGGAATACCAGAAATAACAGGAGCTGTATTATCAAAAATATAGATTTTTTGTGTCGAGATTACTTTATTTCCACAAGGGTCACTTACTGTCCAAAGGCGAATAATCACTCGTGGGCATAAACCTTGCGTAGTTTCTTGCATCGAAAAAGTCAATCCACCTTCTCCTTTACAAGTAGTTGTAGCAGTCGGTTTCGTAGCAACGGGAATATTATCGCCACAATTTAGAGTAATATCTTTTAGGGGCTGAACGCTAATAACTGAGTTTTGAGCAACAACTTTACTCGTAAAAAAGGTAAGAAAAATAAGGCTGAGTAAAAAATATAATAATATTTTTACTTCACGAAGTGTAGATATTTTTTGCATAATGTAAGTTTTGGTAACAGTAAAAAAAGTTAGTTTTACCGTAAAAATTATAATTTTTCAAATAAAAATAAACTTTATTTCCTTTTGAAGTCTTACAAAATTAGACACAAAAAATAATTACTAAATATTTTTATTTACGAAAATGTGACATTGTTATAATTTATTTTATTAAAAAAAATAATTATAAAATATTGATTATCAATTATTTATTAAATAAAAAACTAACACAACAATATAATTTGTTATGTTTTTATAGTCCGTTTTTTTATAAAAAAAATGCTATATTAGTTTGTTTATAATAAAAAAAACCTACTTTTGTGGAACTTATAACAAACAACCTTTGTTTGAGTGAGTAATATAAAATGGGGTCGACTGGAATCGACGGGTAAGTACGCTCTTTGAGTAAGCATGCCGAGCTATGATGATACAACTCGTAAAAAGGCGCATCAACAATTTTAACTGGCAACTATCAGTTCGCCATGGCGGCATAGTCTAAACAGACTATATACGTCATTGCGCCGTGCGCTTGATTCCTTCTATACAGCGTGCCGCGTATCAAACCAAACTCGCAGGATAGGTTAGTGGAATGTCTTGGACACCGACCGAAATTTAGAGAATAAGGTAGTGCATGGGTTTAGTCTTTGTGCCTAAACACTACTCGAAAAAACAAAACAGCGACTAAGCATGTAGAAAGCTCCTGGACGCTTTCGCCGGACGTGAGTTCGAATCTCACCGGCTCCACTTTTTTAAGAGCAACTCAAATTTGGGTTGCTTTTTTTGTAGTATTTCAGAACAAAAATAGCTTAAAAACTATTATAAATAGATAAATCTTTACTTACGACGATTTTTATCCCTCACTATTCTCTTACACTCATGATATATAAAAATCGCCCAAACTAATATATAATTATGCCCAATTTCTTAAGAAATATACTCCTTTTATTCCTTTTTATAAATGCTAAAACGGTATTTTCACAAGGTGGAAATCAAACTATTAAAGGTATCGTTTTAGACAAACAAAGCGAAACGCCTTTGATTGGCGCAACAATTATTGTCACTGATGTCAAGCCCGTTTTAGGCGCAGCTACGGACGAAAACGGAAATTTCAGCATCAAAAATGTACCAACTGGGCGACATCAAATACAGATTTCCTACGTTGGCTACAACACCTCTACCCTACCGAATATCGTCGTGACGGCTGGAAAAGAAACTGTTGTAAATTTGTTTTTAGAAGAAACGGTCAATGCTTTGAAAGAAATAGTTATTTCTGGAAAGATAGATAAATCACAGACTATCAATGAGTTAGCGACTATTTCTGCACGACAATTTAATGTAGAAGAAGTACAACGTTACTCTGGCGGACGAAATGACGTATCGCACATGGTCGCCAATTTTGCAGGCGTAGCTACGAATAATGATAGCCGAAACGACATCGTCATTCGTGGAAATTCGCCAACAGGCGTACTTTGGCGTTTAGAAGGCATACCGATTCCAAATCCCAATCATTTTTCGACGCTTGGTACTACAGGCGGCCCTGTTTCTGCTTTAAATCCGAATATGATTCGCAATTCGGATTTTTTGACATCTGCCTTCCCTTCCGAATACGGAAATGCGGTAGCTGGCGTTTTTGATATTGGTTTTAGAACTGGTAACCGTGAAAAATATGAAACGACCGCACAAATAGCTGCTTTTTCAGGTTTTGAAGCCATGTTTGAAAGGCCAATGTTACAAAAAAAAGGCTCGTTTGTAGTGGCGTATCGCCACTCGTTTGTGGAAGTAGCCAATGCAGTAGGCTTGAATATTGGCACAAAAGCAGTTCCACAATACAAGGATTTTACATTTAATTTGGATTTTGGACAACGAAAATTCGGACATTTTTCATTGTTCGCAATAGGTGGTTTGAGCCATGTGGACGTTTTGGGAAAAGACGTGAGCGAGCAAGATTTTTTTTCTAAAGCAACACAAGATAGTTATGCAAAATCAAATTTGGCAATTAGCGGTTTGCGTCATAACTATTTGATTAACAACACTTCATACATCAGAACAGTGATTTCTGGTTCACACGCTTCTACCAAATTTGATGCTTACAACAAAGAAGACAATGGCGATTCTAAATACATTATTGACGTAAAAGACATCAGTAATTCGTTGCGTTTATCGAGTTTTTTGAACAAAAAATTCAATGCAAAATGGTCGTTGCGAACAGGTATTTTGTTGCAAAATATGAACCTCGATTCAGATACAAAAGCGAGAGAATTTACGCCCAATTGGGTACAAATCCGAAAATTTAAAGGTGGAATAAATCTGGCAGAAGCCTATACTCAAACGCAATATAAACCGACCGACCGCATCACAATTAATGCTGGTTTACACGCACAATATTTACAAATCAACAAAAAAGCGGCGATTGAGCCTCGTTTTGCATTCAATTATCGTTTGCGACCAAATCAAACGTTGAGTTTAGGCTATGGTTTGCATCATCAAATGCAGCCGCTTCCTGTTTTCTTTTTTGAAGAAAT
>JANMGN010000601.1:0-7554 GCA_031374645.1 Chitinophagales bacterium
AGCTCATTTTCCAAAGTTTGCAAGGCGTTAGGGTCTGAAAATTTTCACTTGCAGGTTGCTGTTTGAAAAATGCCAACAAATCATTGACGAAACAAAAGGGAGCGTAAATATTTGTGGTCACTTCGTTTCCGTCGATGCCTAATGTAAAGGAACGAATAAAACCACTTTCTAAAATATAGGTGTTTTTGGTAGGTTTATTTTCTATCACAATCAATTCGTCTTTTGGAATTTCTACTAATTCAAATTTATCAGCCAAGATTTTCGCTTTGTCCATTGGCATTTTGACGATTGCTTGGATGTAGTTTTGTATGTTTTCTCTGTTTTCTCTGCTCTCTCTGCTCATTTTGGTTGGTTGGTAGATGTTTTCACTTGAAAATTTGTAAAAAAGCATTTGTCTAAATTTAGTGTTTTTTTACACCTCTCGTTCAAACAAAAATATAAAGTATTTTGTTTTCGTTTTCAAATTACCACTTACTTTTCTAACGTTTTTGGCTCAATCAAATCCCAAAGATTGCCATATAAATCTTCAAAAACGGCTACTGTTCCGTAGCTTTCGTAGATGGGTTCTCTGACTATTTTTACCCATCGTTGATGTATTGCACCGATGGGTTTTATCCATCGCTGATGCATTACGCCGATGGGTTTTACCCATCGCTGATGTATTGCACCCTTTCAGGGCTTTTTTTGTTCGATGGAATACGCCAATTGATAATAATTTATTGTGTTGTTGGTCGATGGGCGCACCTATCGCTGATATATTGCACCCTTTCAGGGCTTTTTTTGTGCATTACAGTCTTATTAATTGTCCTTTTCGTTTGACAATATTTTTGTAATCCCATTGGATTTTTATTGATTTTTTGAGCCAGCGTCGTAGCTCATCGATTTCGATCTCGGATACATTATTGTAAAAAATGGAAGCATCTTTGAATTTTTCGCCTTTTACGTTCAGATTTTCTTCTTCAAAATCAATTCCACTCCAAAACATAAGTCTGATGCCAGCTTTTTGTCGGCTGTAACCTACAATTGGGTTTCCGTCTAAAAACCAAACTGGATGAGCGTGCCAAATTTTATTTTCAGCTTCGGGCAATTCATTGTCAATTATTTCTGTCAATAAATTACAAATGCTTAGGTCTTCGGAGCTTTGTTTTTCGTTGTATATTTTGATATCTTCGGTCATTTGATATTGTTTTTTTATAGATATGGCTCAACCGAAACTTTAAGTATTTCGATTAGTTCTTCGTCCATGTATTGATAATCGTCTTCTATGTCAAGGATAATGAGTTGTTTGCTTGCTATTTCGTCAGGAAAATTAGCTATTATTCGTTGTTTGTGTTTTTTTTCATTACAAAAATAATATCTGCCCATAAAATATGCTTTGCAGAAATTCTGACTTTTGCAGATGGCTCTGTTCCTGCCGATTTCACGTTGTGTTCTTGGTTACTTTTATAAATGGTTTCTGCGGTTGCGCTTCGCCATTTATTTCTGCTGCATACAAATAGGATGTTCATCTTTTACATTATTTTTTGATTGATTTCACTTGCTATTTTTTCTAATGTTTCAGCACGAATTCCCATTGAAAAATGCTTATGAAAATAAACATTTTCTATTTTATTGAGGTCGGTTCTCGTCGTAGTTGTTTTAATCTACGAAATCGCCAAAGTCATGGATGAACCAAATTAACTCCGTCCAATTGCCAAGAATACGACACTCAAATACGTCCACAGTAATGAAAATAAAATGTGGACGATAGTTTCAAATGTTTTACCTTTCCACAGTTCGGACGAGTAACCAAAAAATTGGATAAAAAGTCTGATTGTCCAAAATATGCCAAGTCCCAAACAGATACGTTTGCCCAGATTTGTTCCCGTTAGGTCGTTTGAAGAGCTGAGGCACAAAACGCCCATCAATAATACAACTATGGCAATAAAAAGAGTGTGGACATACATCATTTGTCGGTTTATCAGGGTAACGGAGCTTAAATCATTTTTCCAATCGAAATATTTAGGAAAAATAATATGTACAATAGCCAACGTGACCAATACAAAACCAATTATTTTAAGTTGTAATTCCATATTTAGTGAGCATAAATTTTGAAATAAAAGGTGTTAGTTTTTCTTCCTTTTTTACGACAAAGTTAGCCGTTTCAAATGTTTTATACCACGTTTTTCGAGAATAAAAATGTAAAAATCCAATATTATAAGCCAAGAAATTGGTGGTATCTCTTAGGTGTTCGCTAACAATGATTTGTCCCGATGGCTTCAAAATTCGTTTCAATTCTTTGAAAAAAATTATCCGTTCTTGCTCGTTTCTGATTTCGTGTGCTGCAAAAGTCAAAAATATTAGGTCGGCTTCGTTGTCTGCGAGCGCTAAGTTATTTGTTGTGACAGATTTTGTATTTGGAAATAAGGGATATGCTTTTCTCGCTCTTTTGATAGAGATTTCAGTATGCTTTTTTGGGTCATAAAAATCTAATACGCTAAGTTTTGCATTTGGAAATTTATTTTTTAACAAATGACTTGTTTCATCAAAACCTGAATTAATATTTACGATTTCGTAGTGTTTATTGCTATTTTCAACCCAATTTAGTTCATAAAGTCCTGAAAAATCGTAAACATAATACGAAACTGCGAGTGAAATAAAGGTAGATAAAAAAATTAAAATACCTAAAACGGACAAATAAACATCAAAAGGTGTTTTTATAAAAATTAAAAAACTCAATGTGATTATAAAAAAAAGCAATGCTAAAATATAAAAATGCCAGTTAAAACGGACAATATTCCAAACACCTTGAAATGGTTTTCTCATTTTTTCCATAATTCAATTTTACCTTTTTTCCAAAAATATGGAATATTTTTAATTTCAAATGCGTTTGCTAAAATAGCATCAGATAGATTTAGGTCTGTCAAAAAAAAAATATTTTGCTCGATTATTTTTATCGGTTTTGGTGTCCAATTTTCCCTAACACCTTCAATTATCAATACTTTTTTTGTTTGCGAATTGTAAGTAAAAGTAAACGGCAAAGGTCCAGCAAATCTTCTTGCTGCTGCCCAATCTCCAAAGGGAGAGTTTTTAGGCAATGGAATTTCACCAGCTCCATTCTCGATAACGATTTTGAAGTTTGATTTTCGAGATTTTATTTCTGTAAAATTATTACTTTCTGTTTGTAAAATATCGGTTGTGCTATAATTGTAATGTGTAAAAATATTGCCTAAATATTCCATTCTCTTTTTGTCCGTTTCTGATTTAAGGATGTACAATCCTCTCAGTCGCTTGCCTTCCGAATTGGTGTATCGTACAAATATTCTGTAGCCGACTAAAAAAAAATTATTACCCAAAAACGCTGGAAATCCTTTTGGTCGAAGTCCAGAGGTTTGTACCAAAGCTATAGCGACAAATGCCCATTTATTTTCAAAAAGGTCTAATTCTAAACATTCTGGAAGGAGTTTTTGTAATTGTTCTTTTGGAACAGCGAAAGTCAAAACTATCGAACTTTCAAAATATGCTTCGACTGCAAATGGATGATTTTTTAAAAATGAAAGCATTTTAAGCGTTTTTATTCAAGTAAAACTCGTTGAAATAGACAAAAAGCACGAAAATAAATGCAAAAAAAGCGTTTATTCTGCCCCAAAGTAATAAATCTGGTACAAGCACAAACTCCAAAATATTCATTGTCGCTACAACTAAAATTTGTGTTATAGCGTTTAGCCGTTTCCATAATCCCGACCAAATCCAAATCGCCATTCCTATTTCTGAAAGCCCGATTAATATTGTGAAAATATTTGCTGTCATTAAATCTACGTTTAAAATACGTTGCACAATTTGCTCGTGTCGAGGTACAAAATGTAGAACTTTGCAAAAAAGCCCGTTCGCAATCCAAACTGCCGCTATCAGGGAGTTTGAAATTTTGTGAATTTGTTTGTTCGTCATATTTTGGATGCCTAAGCCCTTATTCCACCACTATTTTTTTAGTTTTTACTACTTTACTTGTTTCTATTTTTACGACATAAACGCCTTTTGCGAGTTCGCTGATATTTACCTTTTCTTCCAAAAGAGGTAATGAAATTATTTTTTTGAAAATAAACTGACCTCGACTATCGTAAAAACTAAGCGTTGCTTTACTTGGTACAGGATTGAAAAAATGAATGTTTATCACATCACGACAAGGATTTGGGTAAAATAAAAAATCGTAGGCTTGTTCTGTTTTTTCGTCTGATTTATACTCGTAATCGTTTGAAAATAGCAACAAACTTGGATATTTTGGGTTTCTTATCTCGCAAGAATAATTAGAAGACAGCGAAGGTGTCAGCATACTATCCTTACGAAAACGCTCAATGGAAAAATCAAAAACAGAAGAATTTCCATATTTCATAAACCATTTGTAGGTATTTTTGCCATTCGGATTTCCTGTTTGAGTATGAAGATACTCCACTCCATCAAATTTTTTGATAGATAAAATATCTATTTTAGCTTGTGGAGAATATACAAACGCTGCGCTTGTTGGAATAATCAGGCTATCTAAATCGCTGAAAACGAGCTGATTATTACTCACATCAATATTTTTTACAAAAGGTAAATTTACCTTTTTAGAAGTTTTTGCAAAATTATTGTTCGATAAATCTACGGTTTCTAATTTTTCAAAATTTTGTAGAACAGCCAAGTCGCCTTGTAAGTGGTTACTCTTCAAATTAAGCTCTTTCAAAGCGTAACTGGTTTTATTTTTTCCAAAATCAAACTGCTCGAAATTACAATTGTATGCGTTTAGTTTTTCTAAAAATGGCAATTGTTCCACAAAATGGAGTGAAGTACCGAAGTTAGAATTTTCAATATCCAAAGACGATAAATTAGGAAAAACAGCTCCTGGATAAAATGACTTTTGATTAATTTCTTTCGCTGTCAGAGATTTCAAATCTTTCAGTGGCGCAGCATTTTCGTCAAAATTAATATTGCTTCTTGACAAGACCAAACTCGTGAGATTCGGAAAAGTTGTCGTTGGAAAATTAGCTTTTTTAATGATGCCTTCTACCGAAATACTCCTAATATTATCTTGTATTTTGTTTTGCTGCAAAAACGAAAAATTATTATCAAACGAAATATTTATTTTTGTAAGGGTAGGAAATTGGCTAAAGAAGTCCATACTTCCTTTAAATCCTTCGTTATGAGAAACATTGATAAAAGTTATTTTGGGTAAAAGTAAACCATTTTCAGGGAAACTATCCAAATTGTTGCAATTCAAATCAAGTATTTCGAGCGAAGGCAGATTCCATTTTGGAATAGTGCCGTGCAGACCGCAAGCATAAAGTTTGAGGACTTTTAGCTTAGGCAAATCAAATAGTGGTAGTTTTGTGTTAAATTGATTGTAGCTCAAATCCAAAAATGTGAGCATTTTTAATTTTGAAAAAGTAGGAATAGCTCCAGTGAATTTGTTGGCAGCGAGCCTTAATGTTTCCAAAGCGGGTAGGTCAAAATCAGGGATATTTCCGTTTAACTCGTTGCCAGTCAGCCAAATACAACGCAAGTAGGGTAGTTGTAAATCGGACGGCAAATTCCCTTCCATTTTGTTATGGGTAAGCACCAAACTATCTACACGACACTCGCCGCCGATGTTTTTCCAGCGGACACCATGCCAAGCAGTTGTCGTGATGTCGTTCCAGTTTTCTTGGTTAGACCATTTTGTGCCGTTTGTGCTAAGATAAATGGATTTTAGTTGCGCAGCATCTTCTGGACTGATACCGTTTGGGCAAAGTGGCGTTTGAGCAAAAAATGGAAAGCTCAAAAGTAAAAAAATGGGTAGTAGTAAGTATTTCATAAGCAAAATTTTCCTACAAATATAAGAGTTTTTTGTATGAAATGCAACAAATAATGTGCGAATAAGGCTTATTTTTATACGGTTGCTGCTTATGGCTGTGTGAGTTGGTTTATTTACTTAATAACGATTAAAAAATAAGGTAACTACTTAGCCGATAGCCTTATTGTTTTGCAAAAATGACTTTTTTATTAAAAATAGAATTGGTTTTGCATTAGTTTGTCGTGAACAGGAGTTCCCGACGTACAAGGCTAAGTAGTTACAAAATAAGTTATAACAAAGTGCCTTACGAAATCGAAGGGTCGTGATCGTTGTTTGTTCTCAAAGAATGTAGCTCGCTTTCGGGTCTTTTTGAGCGAAGGATTGGGAACATCAGTTGTACGTACCAAGGTTCTTTGACTTGGTTCCAAGCTCCAAATTTGGTAGGATATTTTCGGGTAATTTTAGCTGTTCCGAAGATGATGTCCCAAATAAAAAGCAAATTGCCGTAATTTCCGTTCGGATGCGAAATGCCATCTTCGGCAGTCAATCCGTGATGGGCAAAATGGGTACTCGGTGTGGAAATTACCCTTTCTACCACCCAAGCCAATGGATGCAAAAAATGATATTTGTACAAAAAACTATCCCATTTTGTTTCGCTATGTGCCAGTAAAATAACGCTTAGTTTGATGGGCAAATAAAACAAATAAACATAGCCCATACCTAAAAAAATGAGGCAAGAGGACAGCCAAATGCCAGGCATAAAAGCGTAGTACAATATGGCATTTCGATAAGTCACAAGTACGCCCATTTCTTCTATAACATGGTGCGGTCGGTGCAATTTCCACATCATTCGGTTAGAATGTGAAAGCCTGTGCCACCAATATTGTGTCATGTCGTCTAAGATTAAAAAGGCTAATATTTGCCAATCTATTGCTGCATTTAGGAAATAATCTTCGTATTGTGGTGAAAAATTTTGGCACAAACTTATCGTGAGCATCAAAATAGCAGGCTGCACGATGGTCGGCAATGTGAAAAGGCTGACCACTTCAATTGTCCAATCATTTTTGGTTCGTTTATCGTCGAAATACAGTCCGCCAATGGCTTCTACAATGCCTAAAATCAACAATAAAGTGGCAGGTATTGCTTTGCTAAATAGCTCGTTTTGCATGGTCTAATTTTTTTGTAAAAGTATCAGTTTTTTGCAAAATCTAATGTTTTTTCTTTACAAATTTTCTGATTTTTATAAAAAAAATTTCTTTTCAGCATGAGATATTGCTTTAATACTTATCTCGTCCATTCTGCCCAAGGAATAATAAATGGCAAAACTAAGACCCAAATTAGAAAGAACATTGCCATTCCTGACGGATAAGGTTGGTTGTTTTTTATTGCAGGTAAGGCAACTACTAAAAGCCAAGTTCCTTTATAAATGAGCTGCACCAACAAAATTGGCGAAAATGAAATGGGGCGCCAAAGTCCTAAAATAGATAAAATGGCTATCGCTAACCACAAGCAACCGACAAGTCGTATCACTTCGGTTGGTTGGTAAGCATTTTGAAAAACAGTCGTTGCAGCTTTATTTGGATTAAAAACCGAAGTGATGCTTATCCAACCTGCTACGATGATATTTGCGATATAAATTATTTTTAATGCTATCATTTTTATTTTTAAAAGGTTCGTCCTATGCCTGTTTTTAGTACAGGATATATTCCATTCTTATCTGCGTTGGTGGTTCTGCCTAAGCCTAATCGGCTGTCAAAAGTCCAAGCGTT